>NZ_JBFUIT010000053.1:0-18005 GCF_056401735.1 Luteibacter sp. P4_D7_3 | reverse complement strand
TCTCTGGGCAGGTCGGTCGCCAATCGAGCACGGCGACCGACGTCTTGCTTACGGTTCGAAGCGGATCGTGTACTTCACCGAACCACCCGCCTTACCCGGGCCGACCGATGCGGCGATCTGCTCGAAGGCCACGACGTGGGCGAGAATCGCCTGATTGTTGTCGACGACCTTCTTCACGACCTGCTGGTCGCCCCAGATGTCGATGGGTGCCAGGTTTTCGTTAAGGAGGCGGAACTGCACGCCCGTCGCCGTACCACTGGTGACTTTCACCATGCCCGTGTTGATGTCGGTCAGCGTGCTGTCCGGATCGAACGAGGCCCACACCTTGGTGGTATCGGTGCAGGTTGTTTCACCGGTCTTGCCGACATAGATACGGAAACCGGTCTCGCCGACACGCGTGCCGATGCCCGTGAACTTCGAACCGTCTACGCCGGCCAGGGAGACGGTGAAGTCCGGACCGACGCCGCCCTCACCACTGACACTGCAGGAGACGTTGGTGATCTCACCGTCGAAGGTGATCGTACCGTCCGAAGCGGCGAAGGCCGACGGTGCGGCCAGACCCGCGAAGAGCAGGGCGGAAAGTGTTGCCTTGAGGTTCATCCAATTAACCTTTTACTGTTTTTTGTGTTGATCGACGGCCGAAGCGGCCGCCGGCGTCAGGGAGACACGGGGTCATCCCCGCGCATCACGCAGCCGAGCTCGACCAACGCGAGCGCCAGTAGAAGTTTGTAGGAGTTACCCTTCGATCCATATGGAAGATTACTCAAAAGTAAGGTTTTCTTACGTTGAGTGAGGGCGCCACCGCGTCCGTTTGGGGATCGTTCTCAAGACGTGGCGGCACTCACGTGGTAAGCGTCAGTCGAGCGATGAGGCCGGCCCGAAGAACTCGTACTTCGCCCGGGCATCAGGCACGCCCAGGTCGCGCAGTGCCCGCCGCACGGCCTTCATGAAAGGCTTCGGCCCCAGGTAGTAGGCGTCCATCGTGTCGATGGCCGGCAGCCACGCAGCGAGAAGGTCCTTGTCGAGGAAACCGGTCGCGTCGGGTTCGGCGTCACCCTTGCGCGGCGCCTCGTAGCAGTAGTACCGGCGAAGCTTGGGATGCTCCGCCGCGAGGTTGTCGATGACATCTCGAAAGGCATGCACGCCGCCATGACGCGCCGAATGGATGAAGTGAATCGGGCGTTCCGTCGCCAGCGCGGCCTGCAGCATGGCCAACGTCGGCGTGATGCCGACACCACCGCTGATGAGCACGAGTGCGCGGTCGTTATGCTCGAGCACGAAGTGGCCCGAGGGCGGAAAGAGTTCAACCGTGTCGCCTACCTGGATGTGGTCATGCAGGTGGTTGGACACCAGGCCGCCGGTTACCCGCTTGACGCTTATCCGGTAGCCCTTTTCATTCGACGCGGCCGACAACGAGTAGTTACGGCGCGCATCCTGGTTGCCCACGAGGACGCGCAGGCCGATGTACTGGCCCGGCGCATGAGCGATGACAGCGCCGCCGTCTTCCGGAACGAAGTGGAACGAGGTGATTTCGTCGCTCTCCTGCACCTTGTGCGCGACGACGAAGGTCCGCCCGTCGCGCCAGCCACCCGGGGTCGACGCCACGCGGTCATAGATGACTTCTTCGGCATCGCCGAGGATATCGGCCAGCTGCTGGTAGGCGACGCCCCAGGCCTCGAGCACCGCGTCCGTGGCGATGTCGGCACCCAATACCTCGCGGATGGCACGCAGCAAGGAAGCACCGACGACCGGATAGTGCTCGCGGCGAATCCTCAGCGATACGTGCTTGCTGATGATCGCGCCGACGAGGTCGCCGAGGGCTTCGAGCTTGTCGATGTGCCGTGCGTACATCAGCACGCCGTTGGCCAGCGCGCGCGGCTGCTCGCCTGTGGCCTGGTTGGCCTGGTTGAAGAAGGGACGCACCTCCGGATGCTCGTCGAGGAGGATGCGATAGAAGTGCGTCGTGAGCGCCTCACCACCCTGCTCGAGCAGGGGCACGGTGGAGCGGACGATGGCGCGGTGTTCGGCGGAAATCATGGGACTGCCTCTGGTTTTGGGTATGTCCTCTTTATTCACATCCCATGCCAGTTCTGACATTGTTTAAAGTTCATAGAGTTAGAATAGCGAAGGGTCGAAGTGACCCGCTCCGAGACCGGGTCACTTCGACCCTTACGAGGTCGATATGACTGCAGCACGTCCTGAACTCGATGCCCTGCTGCCGCTGGTCGACGATCTCTCCAGGGAGATTCCCGAGGCCGAGCGCTACCGGCGACTTCTCGATACCTTGCGCTTACTCGTGCCTTGCGACGCCAGCGCCCTGCTCCGTCTCGAGGGTCGCGAGCTCGTACCCCTGGCGGTCGACGGACTCACCGAGGACACGCTCGGCCGTCGCTTCGTCGTGGCGGACCATCCCCGGTTCGCCGCCTTGCTCGCGCAGGAAGGGCCGACCCTGTTCCCGCCCGATAGCGCCCTGCCCGATCCTTACGACGGCCTGGTGGAGGCTCATCTGCCGCTCGACGTGCATGACTGCATGGGCTGCCCCCTGGTGATCGACGGCAAGCCCTGGGGTCTGGTGACCCTCGATGCGCTGGAGGCAGGTCGCTTCGGACCGTCCGACCTCACTACCGTGCGCGCCTTTGCCAGCCTTGCCGCTGCCACGGTTTCGGTGGCCGAGCGGATGCGCGGCCTGCAGCGCTCCGCCGAGCACGAGCGTGCCCGCGCCGAAGGTTTCCGCCTGGCGGCCGGGCAAGTGCCCGGCCGCGCGCTTGCTGGCCGCAGCCCCGCCTTTCGGCGGCTGGTCGACGACATCGCCACCGTCGCCGGCAGCGACCTCACCGTACTGATCCGCGGCGAGACGGGCGTCGGCAAGGAACTGGTGGCCCAGGCCATCCATGCGGCCTCGCCGCGCGCCGACCGGCCGCTGATAGCGGTCAACTGCGCTGCGCTTCCCGAGCATCTGGTGGAGAGCGAGTTGTTCGGGCACGTGCGCGGTGCCTTCTCCGGCGCAACGACCGACCGCCGCGGCAAGTTCGAGCTCGCCGACCACGGCACGTTGTTTCTCGACGAAGTCGCCGACCTCTCCCTCGCGGCGCAGGCCACGCTGCTTCGCGTGATGCAGAGCGGCCAGCTGCAGCGGGTCGGGTCCGATCGCGAGCACCGGGTAAACGTACGAATCATTGCCGCAAGCAACCGCGATCTTGCCGATGAAGTGCGGGCCGGCCGCTGCCGTGCGGATTTCTACCACCGCATCAGCGTCTATCCACTACGTGTGCCAGCGTTGCGGGAGCGTGGTAACGACGTGTTGCTTCTGGCCGGTACGTTTCTCGAAGAGAATCGAGGCCGACTCGGTCTGGCAGGCCTCCGGCTGGCCAGTGACGCGCAAGCCGCCCTGCTCGCCTGGACGTGGCCGGGAAACGTGCGTGAGCTCGAACACACCATCGGCCGTAGCGCACTGAAGGCGCTGTCGCGGCAAGGGAGCAAGGCACGTGCGCTGACGTTGTCGGCGTCCGACCTCGACTTGCCCGTAGCGAAGACTGTGCCGGTCGCGGTACCCGAGAGCACCGATCAGATCACCGGCCTGTCACTCCGCGCCGATCTCGATCGCTACGAGCGCTCGGTCATCGAACGCAGTCTCCGTCGGAACGACAATAACTGGGCCGCCACGGCGCGAGAGCTCGGGATGGACCGTGCCAACCTGCGACGATCCGCAGCCCGGCTCGGCATCCCGAGATAGGCCCCAGGTTTACCGACCGATCCTGCGCAGCGGTTTGCCGCTCATCAGGTTGCTCTCGATCTGCTCCAGCGTCACGCCCTTCGTCTCCGGCACCAGCAAGAAAGTGAAAACGATGAACAGCGCGTTGAGTCCGCCATAGAGCCAGAAGGTCTGCGCATTGCCGATGCCGCTGAGCAGACTGAGGAAGGTCACGCCCACCACCCAGTTGGTAGCCCAGTTCGTAAACGTGGAGGCAGCGATACCGAAATCGCGCCCCTTAAGTGGCTGAACCTCCGAACACAGTGTCCAGATCAACGGACCGGCCGACATCGCGAAGCCGACGATGAAGAGCAGCAGCATGCCGACCGTAAAGAACTGCTCGCCGCGCGAGTGGATACCGAGTCCCATCATCGTGCCGACGACACCGAGGCCGATCGCCATGATGGTGAACCCGGCGTACAGGATTGGCTTGCGGCCCAGGCGATCGACGAGACCGAAGGCGATCAGGGTTGCCAGCACGTTCGTCAGGCCGACCGCCGCGGTGAACCACATCTGGGCGTGGGTGTCGTAACCCATGTCCTTGAAGATGCGCGGCGCGTAGTACATCACGACGTTCATGCCGGTAAATTGCTGCATGGCCTGCAGCAGCACGCCGAGGCCCACCGAGCGACGGAAGTTGCCGTTGTCCCGGAACATGCTCCAGCCGTGCTGCTTGGTCTTCAGCTGTTCGTCGATGGCGGCGATTTCCTGCTTTACCACCGCCTCGTCGCCGCGCAGCTTCGCAAGCACCACCTGGGCTTCCTCGCGACGGCCACGCATGAGCAACCAGCGCGGACTATCGGGAAGGAAGAACAGACCGATCAGGAAAAGTACGCCCGGAGCGGCGATGATGCCGAGCATCCAGCGCCAGTTACCGGTCGAGCTGAAGGCCGTGTCCGAGAGAAAGGCGAGAAGGATGCCCGTGGTGATCATCAGCTGATAGGTGGAGATCATGGCACCGCGAATTTTCTCCGGAGCCACTTCGGCAAGGTACAACGGCGCGGTAAACGTCGCCACGCCGATAGCCACGCCCAGTACGCAGCGCGCCACGATGAGAATCGTTGGCGACCCGGCGACCGCACAGAACAGCGAGCCACCGATGAACACCACGCCAGCGAACATCAGTGAGCGCTTACGGCCCAGTGTGGCGGACATCCAACCCGCGGCCAGCGCGCCGACGCACGCGCCCAACATCATCGAACTGACGATCCACTCCACCATGCTGTCCGACACCTTGAAGTCGGACTGGATGAACTGGGTCGCGCCCGAGATCACACCGATATCAAGGCCGAACATCAGCCCGGCGAGGGCGGCGAGGATACACGTGGTGACTATGGCCGCCTTCGGGTGGGCGGCCTTCGCTTCCTGTTTTACGGTGGCATCCATGGGATCGGTTCCTTATACGAAAAGGCAGATGCCAGGCATTGGATGCCTCGACATGTATCCGACCCGTATGCGATGTGTCGGCACGGGGTGAGTCCGCAAGAAAATGCGCGAAAACGGCAAAGTCGTTGAGAGTGGCTATCGCGATCGGCGACTGCCTTCATGATGGATGCAACCTCATCGCGCTGGCCTGTTCACCATGCGTCATTGCCGCGTCGCCGCGTGTATTTTCCGACGTTGACCACCGAAACACGCGAGCGTTGCCAAGCGTGACAAGCATTGGCCTGTGTTAGCGTCGATCTGTTAATCCTTACGCATATAACCGCCTTGCTCATGTCTTCCTCCCGCTCCCCGATTGACGATCCCACCCTCACCACGCGCGACGCCGCGCGCCTGCTTGGCATCTCCGTAAGCACCGCACAGAAGTGGATCGAAAGCGGCGCGCTCGAATCCTGGAAGACGCCCGGCGGCCATCGCCGTATGCGCCAGAGCGCGGTCATCGCGCTGCTCGAGGAACGCACGGCAATGTCCGCGGACTCCCTCCAATGCATGCCGCAGGAGTTACGAGCCGAGCGCTCTCCGAACTATCCGGTACCGCACGACGAAGCCGCACGACTACGTATGGTCGGCCGTACGGGCTTGCTGGACACGCCCGCCGATCCGGCATTCGATCGCATCACGCGGCTGGCCTTATTGATCGCAGGCACCCCGGTCTCGTTTATTTCGCTGCTCACCGCGAAGCGTCAGTGGTTCAAGTCGACGCAGGGAACGAAACTGCGGGAAACACCTCGCGCCCTGGCGTTCTGCAGCCACGCCATTCTCGGCGAGGACATGGTCACCGTCGAAGATACGCGGCAGGACGCGCGCTTCAACGCGAGCCCGCTGCTTGCCGGTGAGCCGCACATCCGCTTCTACGCGGGTTGCCCCCTGCGGGGTCCGGACGGCCATGCCCTGGGGACCCTGTGCGTTGTCGACCGCATGCCGCGACGGCTCGACGCCTCGCAGAAAGAAGGCCTGCGCGCGTTGGCGGATATCGCCGAAGATGAAATCCGCCTGTACATGGTGGAACACGGCCGCCGCTGGGGTTAACCAGGCAGCGGAGCCCACGGGTCGTAGCTGCCGAAGTACCACAGGTGACCCTCGGGATCGCGGGCGGAGTAACCGGCGCCGCCGTATTCCTTCTCTTCGTAGTCGTCGACGATACGCGCACCGCGGGACCTGGCGGTCTCATAGTGCGCCCGCACGTCGCTCACGAAGACGCAGGGACACTGCGTTTCGCGGCCGCCGACTTCATCGGGCTGAACCATGTGCTGGCTGAAAGGCGTGTCGTCGCGGGCCGAGCCGAGCATGATCATGCCGCCGCCGAAGGTCAGCTGAGCATGATCGACGATGTGCTGATGCTCCGCGTTGACGTACACGGCATGTTTTTCGAAACCGAACGCGGAGCAGAGGAAATCGATAGCCTCCAGGGCGTCCCGGTATCGCAGGCAGGGAACGATCGTGCTGTTCATGGCGTGAGCTCCTCGTCGGGGAGCCCCTACGTTACGCCAGTTCGGCCACGGCGCGCCGAACCGAGTCGATACCGTGGGCCTGCGTGTTCGTTGCCCGCGCCACGTCCGACACGCGGTCGAGCAACGCGCTGACCGCAGTCAGGATGTCACCCATGGCCGCCCCGGCCTCCCCGCTTCGCTCACTGCCTTCGCGGACGCGGTCGAGCGTGCTCTCGATCAGGCTGCGGATCTCCCGAGCGGACGCAGCACTGCGTTGCGAGAGCATGCGCACCTCCTGGGCCACGACGGCGAAACCCTTCCCATGGGTTCCGGAGCGCGCCGCCTCGATGGCGGCGTTCAGGGCCAGGATATTCGTCTGGAACGCGATCGAATCGATCAGGCTGACGATCTCCGCGATGTCCTGTGCACCGCCCTGTATGGCCGCCATGGTAGCGATGACCGCTTCGACCATGGCGCCGCCATCGGCGGCAGAACGACTTGCGTCGTTGGCCAGCGCATTCGTCACGCGTGCTTGCTCGGCGATGGCTGGCACGGTGTCGGCCAACTCCGTGAGAGAGGCATGAAGTGCGCGCGTGGCGCGCGTCTGCGCCGACACGTCGGTGGCGTACTTCACCACCTTGAACGGCCGCCCGGCCATGTCGAGGATCGGGTTGTAGCTACCCTGGATCCACACTTCGCGGCCTTGCCTATCGACGCGGCGATACAGCGACGAATCGTATTCGCCGCGTCCGAGCTTCTCCCAGAACGCCCGGTACTCGGCGCCTTCGCGGTCCACGCGATCGACGAACATCCGGTGGTGCTGGCCGATCACTTCGTCACGCGTGTAGCCCATGGTGGCAAGGAAGTTGTCGTTGGCGTCGAGGATGATGCCGTCGAGACTGAAACTGATAACGGCCTGGGCTTTGTCGATGGCAGCGAGGCGTCCTTCCATGTCGGCGGCACGCAGCCGCTGCTCGGTCACGTCGGTGGCGAACTTCACGACCTTGACCGGACGTCCGCGACCATCGAGCACCGGGTTATAGCTCGCCTGAATCCAGACCTCGCGCCCGTTCGCCCCGAACCGCCGATAGAGACCGACGTCGGGCTCCCCCTTGCCGAGGCGGGCCCAGAAATCGGCGTAGGCCGCGCTCCCTGCTTCCGATGGATCGACGAACATGCGGTGATGCCTGCCGATGATGTCCTCGCGCGCATAGCCGAGGGCTGCCAGGAAGTTGGCGTTCGCATCGAGGATGGTGCCGTCGAGCGCGAACTCAATCACGGCCTGGGTGCGATCGATCGCAGCGATCTTTCCGCGCATATCGGTTCGCGAATGTCCGAAGAGCGTGCGAAGACGCGTGACGATGTCGATGCGCATGATCGTTGCCTGCCCGATGACGGTGTTCGATCATTGTTATCGACACCTGCGGGGAAGAGCTGTAAGTGAGATGCCGATTTCGCGTACGGATTGCTGGTTATCGCCGATAAATCGGCTCCTACAAATCGCGGTTTTGACGAATCTGGTTTATTCGACGGCGCCGATCGTCAGATCACGTGAATCCGTGCGCCCGTGGTCGTCAACGACGCGAATGAGGAAACGTCCTGTGCGTTCGGGCGCCCACATAAGCGGCTGACCGCTCGCCACGCTCCCCAGGTAAGCGTCGTCGGCAAACCAGTAGAGCGCCCGGGAGCTGGCATCCGTCGTCGCAGCGAAAGTAATGCGTTCGCTGCCCAGGCGGGAAACGCGAATCTGATAGGTACTGCCCTTCAGCGGGGACGTGATCTTCGGCGGATCGCCGGCCAGCTGACCACCGCCCTGGCAATCCGGCAACGGTGGCGGCGTGCGGCGTGCCATGCCCGCCTGCGCGAAGACGCGCGCCAGGTCGGACGGCCAGTACTCGTACACCTCCGTCCGCGTACGTTCGGGATCGTAGGGTGGACAGGCCGGTTTCCCGCTGTCCTTGTCCACCACCACGGGACGATGGATGTTGCTCACGCGGATCGGCGACTTGCCTGGAATGAACCAGGTACTGCCCACCTGGGGGCACCATGCATTCGGAAGTTCGCCGCTAGCCAGGCAAATCGGCACGCGGCGGAGGTTGGGCGGATTCCGTCGGATCGGTTCCGCCAGCCCCGGCCGTTCGGCACGCAGGGCATCCGCGATACGGAAGAACAGCGGCGCGGCGGCATCCACGCCGACGAAAGCCGGGTTGCCGCTGCCGTCGAAATTGCCTATCCAGACCACCAGGACGTAAGGACCGAAGCTACCGGCTGTCCATGCATCCCGGAAACTCCACGACGTGCCGGTCTTCCAGTAAAGCGGCAACCGGGAAGGCTGGGCCGCCACCGCGTCATCCGGCCGCGGATTCTGGCGCAACATGTCCATGACCATGAAACTCGCTTCTTCGCTGAGCATCCTCGTGCCCTTCGTGCGCGGCTGGGCTGCAAGCGTACGCAGCGGGCGCAGTTCGCCGCGGTCGGCAAGCATGGCGTACAGGCCACCGAGCTCCTGCATGGTGACTTCCCCACCGCCGAGGACGAGGGCCAGTCCGTAATGTTTCTCGCTGGCCATGCGTGAGACGCCGGCGTCGTGCAGGAACTGGTACAGATTCGGGTTAGCGAGCCTGGCAGCGATCTGCACCGCGGGAATGTTGCGACTACGGACCAGGGCCTGCGTCGCCGTCACAGGGCCGAGGAAGTGACCGTCGAAATTCTCCGGCGTGTACGGACCGAACGCCGATGGCACGTCGCGAAGAACGGTTTCGGGATGAAGAAGGCCCTGGTCGAAGCCAAGGGCGTAGATGAAGGGCTTCAATGTCGACCCCGGCGAACGCTTCGCCTGCGTGCCGTTCACCTGCCCGAATATGGACGAGTCGAAGTAGTCGGCCGAACCGACCATCGCCTTGACGCCCATGTCGCGCGTGTCGATCAGGATCGCCGCGGCATTGCGGATGCCGCGGTCGCCACTGCGCTGCACGTACTGGCGAACCTGTCGCTCCAGACTGTGTTGCAGCCCGAGATCGAGCGTGGTCGTGATCCGCATGTCGTCGTCGCCATCGAGACGGCGCTCGGCGAGTACCTGCTCGACGAAGTGCGGTGCCTCGAAAGGCAGGCGCGATAGCGGGCGTAGCCGTAACGGCAGGTCGAACAGAGGTGCGGCGTTGGCATCGGCTGGGTGCTTCGTGATCCAGCGGCTAAAGAGACGATCGCGCGATGCCTTCAGCGCAATCCCGATGACGGCGCTGCCGTTGACATCACCCGGAAGTCCCCGGGACGGATCCTGCGGAATCACCGCCAGCGTCAACGCTTCCGGCAGGCTTAGTCTTGCCGGAGCCTTGCCGAAGTACGCAAGGCTGGCCGCGCCCACGCCTTCCACGTTGCGTCCATAGGGGGCGGCGTTGAGGTAGGCCTCGAGGATATCGTGTTTGGAATAGCGGGCCTCCAGCTGGACGGCGCGCATCGCCTGCACCAGTTTGCCTCGAGGACTCCGCGTGTCGAGATGCCAGATCAGCCGGGCAAGCTGCATGGTGATCGTGGAGCCCCCCTGCCGACTGCCATGCCTGGCATACGTCACCCAGGCACCGCGCACGAGACCCCACGCACTCACGCCAGGATGCCAACGGAACCAACGATCCTCATGCAGCAGCACGCCATCGACGAAGGCGGGTGACATGTCTTCGAGCGGGACCCAGAGTCGGTAACGATCGTCGCTGGCGAGGGTAAGACGAAGTAGCCGGCCGTCTGCGTCGTAGACCGCCGTGGACGAGGGAAACCAGGCGCGCAACGGTTCGTGTGGCCAGCATCTGAGCACCACGGGTAAAGCGGCAAACAGCAGCAACGCCACAAGGGCGTTGTGCCATTTGATGCGACGGAAGCGGTGAAGACTGTTCATCGGTGCGACGGAAACGCCTTTGGTTTCGTGTCGGCCCGTTACGGTTTACGTTGGACGGTTATCGCGCCGCCGCCCGGGGCGCGTGCCTGGACGCCGCGGTCGTAGAGCGATTCGATCAGTGCAGGCGGAATCACGAACTTACCGGCGTTGGTCGCCTTGATGCGGTAGATGAACTCCTGCACGTCGGTACTGGCCGAGCCGTAGACCACCACGCGATCCTCGCGGACATCCGCGTACTCGGGCTTCCAGGTGGACTCGGGGTTGCCGATAGGTGAATGCCAGGCAGGTGTGTTGTCGTCGGCGCCATCGGCCGTGCCACCATTGCCTTCGGCATCGCTATCGGCATCGCCGTTGCCCGATGCGTCCGACGTTGCCTCGTCCGAAGACGGTGCCGCCTCCGCAGCATCGGCAGGTGGCGCGGTGTCCAGCACCGGTTCGAAGCCACCGGGCAGCAGGTCGACGATCGCGACGTCGAACACATCGTGATCGGTCGTGGAGCGCACCCTCACGTGCACGTCGATCTCGTCGCCTGTATTGACCGTGTCAACGGATTTGCCATTGGTGTCCGTATACGTGCGGGTAATCTCCAGGCCATCCTTGCGCGTATCCGTGGACGGCTTGCGATCGAATCCTGTCTGCGCGACGCCATACCAGGCCGTCGCGTCGGCGTCATTGACCAGACGCAGGCGCTGCGCCCCGGTCGACCAGTGGCCGTCCACCAAAGACCCCTTCACGACGCCGATCGGTGTCACCGTGCCGTTGGCCGCCACCGAACCGATCGAGAGCTTGCTCACGTCGCCGCCTGCCTGCGAGGCCCACGCATCCAGCGCCATGATGATCATGCCGGAGGAAAGCGTGTTGTAGTGGCCCTTGGCCAGCGGGCGTACGAGGTTCTCGATCGTCTCCGGCGGCAGGGTCTTCGCCTGCTCCGGGAAGTGCTTGGCAAGCAGGTAAAGGACCGACGCGTCACGGATGGGTGTGTCGTAGTAATCGCTGTAGTCGTAAGTCTCATCCGCCGGCTTGCGCGAGAGCAGCTTGCGCGGGCGCGACATCAGGTCGTTGGCCAGCTTGTCCTGATGAAGCATCTGGTAGGACGCGGCCAGCCACGCGGCGGCGAGATCGTCGTGCCACTGCTTCGGGTAGACCTCTTCCAGGCGACGCTGCACCGAGGCGAGGTCGTTCGTGGTGACATTGCCCTGGCGTGTCAGCAGGTAGATCGCGTAAGCGCGCTGGCGCATTTCCACCAGCGTGTCGCCACTGTCATCGGCGGCGATCTGGCGGAGGGCGTTGTCCGCCGATGCCAGCAGATCCGCCGGCACGGCCACGCCGTGGTCGCCTGCTTCGATGAGGTAATGAACCGCGTAGTCCGTCGCGAACACATGCGTGTCCGGCGTCGCCGTCCACAGTCCGAAGCCACCCTGGCCGTTCTGACGGGCACGAAGCACGTCGAACAGGGCAGCGACCGGATCCGCTGGTGCGGTCTCGTCACCCGACATGCGCGCCGGCTTGACGTCGCCGAACTCCGTTCGCTTGCCGAGGATCAGGGCCGGCATCGCGGCACTGATCACCTGCTCGGTGCAGTAATGCGGGAAGTCGACGAGATACGTGGCGAGGCCGCGCGCCAGCACCACAGGTACGGTCGAGAACGAAGCGTCACGCTTGGCGTATTCATCGTGCATGTCGCGTAGCGATGTCACGTCGGCGCGTCCGTGCGCGTCGACCCGACCGAAGGCGAGGTCCGTCCGCAGGGGCGACGCGGGGCGTACGGACAGGTCCACACTCTGCTTCGCGGACTTACCGTTGAAACCGGCAGTGAACGTCATGTTGCCCGAACCCAGCTTGTCGGTGGCCCTCACGCGGAAGATCGCCACGCCTTCGCGCATCTCGCCGAGGCTCAGTGTCTTCGTCGCATCGCCGACGATCTGCAAGGGCGGGCCGAGCTTCAGGGTCACTGCGACCGGCACCTCCTTGCCACCGAGGCCAGTGAGGTTGTTGGCCACACCCACACTGATCTCTGCCTCGTCACCCGGCGCGAGCGTCGTCGGCACATTGGGCGAGAGCACGAAGTCACCACGCACCGTGGTCGCTCCCTCGAAGGTACCGATTTTCTCCGGCGAGACGCTGACCGCCATGACACGCAGCTTCCCATTGAAGTAGTCGGGAACCTTGTACGTGAGGTCACGCGAACCGTCGATGTCGACGATACCGGACCAGTACGCCACCGGCTTGTCCCGCTTTCGCCGGAACGGATTGAGTTGGCGCCCAATGGCACCGTCCGCATCGCCTCCGGGGGCGGCCATCGTCATCAACTTCTGGAAGTCCGGGATGATCAGGTCGAGGATCTGCGACGTGGACACTTCCAGCATGCGCTTGCGGAAGAAGTACTGCAGCGGATCGCCCAGCTTGTAATGCGCCACCTGCAGGATGCCCTCGTCGACGGCGAATACAACCGCGCGCGTCGGTGTCGTGGAGGTCACGTGGAAGGTGATGGTATCGCCAGGCTTGACCAGCTGCGGCGACTCGACGGCCAGCACGTTGCGCCTGGCATCCATGTTCACCGAGAACGGGACCACGCCGAACGACAGCGGGCTCATGAAAATCTCGTCCGAGGAGGGGTCGCGCACGTACTGCACGGTGATGTATCCGTTGCCTTCGAAGTCCGCCGGCACCGTGATGTGCTGGACGGTGCTGGTCGAATCGGCATGGAACCAGGCGTGAGCGTAGACCTTGTCGCGCTCGATGGTGATCAGGCCGCTACCGGCATACGGCGCGCGGATGGCGATATCCACCGCCTCGCCCGGTGCGTAGTCCTTCTTCGACAGCGTCAGCTGGAGCTCGGCATTGCGTTCAAGCGAACGCGACACGTTGCCTTCGCCAGCCACCGACCAGGCGACACGATTGATTTCCTTGCCTTCGGCGTTCTTCAGTACCAGCGCGAAGTTGCCCGGCTTGTCCGTTGGAAGTGTTACGTCGAGGCCCGCGGCCGGGAGGGTCAGTGGCGTCTCCGATACCGTGGTCTCACGGGCTTTGGACTCGTACTTGAAGACCCCGGAGTCCTGCTTGGTCAGCACGGAGACGAAGCGCGTTTCGACGATCGCCTGCTTGAGGCCCTTTAAGTCGATGCGTTTCGCGGTGGGGTCGATAGCGACCAGGTTGACGATGCGTTTCGCGTCTCGGCTCACATAGTCGAGGTTGTCGACCGCCTTGTAGCCGACGAGCCAGTCGTTTGACGACACCATGCCCTGCGTGGCCGCGGCCACGCTGCGTCCGCCTTCGGCTTCATAGGCCTTGGCCAGGAAGTAGAGCTGGTACGTAGCGTCGGCATACTTGGACAGGTCCAGTGCAAACTCCGCGTGCCCCTTGTCGTCGGTCTTCGCGTCGGCGAGCTTCTCCTCGAAGCCTTCCTTCGCACGACGCACGTCGTAGAAGTGATAGTCCTTGTAGCTGGGGAAAGAGGGGAACGCCGGGCGCAAGGTGAGCGAACCCTCGACGCGCCGGTCCGCGGCGGGCGTCCCGAACAGATTCCGGACGTCGACCAGCGCCTTCAGCTGCGCGGGCTTCACCCAACCCTCAGTCACCGCGGTGGAGAGCTTCGCCGACACCTTCATGCGGTCGGGCTGGAATTCCTTGACCTGGACCGTGGTACTACCGATCTGCGAGTACGGCTTGCCGTCCTTGGCGATGTATAGGTTCACGGTCCAGTTGCCGGTCGGCGAGGTCTCGGCCGTGGTGTGGTCGAGCTCGGCGAAACCTGCGGCGTCCATCGAGATGGTCTGCTGGCGTACCGTCGTGCCGCGGGGATCGACCACCTCGGCGATCAGGGGCATGCCGGCGACGCTGCGCGTCCAGCTGTTCGCGCGCACGATCATGCCAATGTGGAAAAGGTCGCCCGGCCGATAGATGCCACGATCGGAGAACAGGTAGCCGGACAGCTGACCCTGGCTGTGCGCGTTGGGTTCGCCGCCGATGTCGAAACGGGAGAAATCGAGCGTGCGGTCGTACGAGGTCACGGGCAGGAAGGAGAGATCCTCCCCCTGGCGTACGACATACATGGCCGGGGCCTTCTCCTGGGTGAAGCCCTTGAGGTTAGCGAAGTGCGCCTTGCCGTCCGCCCCGGTGTTCTGGGTGAACAGTGTGCTGCCGTTCTTCGCGATCACCGCAAMGGATGCACCCGACACCGGTGAGCCCGTGCGAATGGACTGCACGAAGATGTCCTGGCTACCGTCCATCGACTTCTTGGCAATCACGCCAAGATCGGTGATCACGACGAGGCGTTCGTCCTTCGGCCAGTCGTATGGCACGCGGTCGGTATCGTCATCGTCTTTCGCTGCATCAGCCGCTGCGGCGTCGGCATCGGCACCCGCGTCACGGGCAGCCGCTTCGCGTGCCGCCTTGACCCGGCGATCGCGTGCTTCCCGATCGGCCTTTTCGTCGTAACCGGACAGCTTGAGCAGGAACACACCGCGCTTGCCGGCAGCAAGGTACTGGCCGAGGTCGAAGCCTTCGTAGTGGGCCTTGCCCGCGCCTTCGTCTGGAAAGGAAACCTTCTTCACGAAACGATCGACGATATGGTCAGACGTGAACCCATACATCTCGGGCTTGGTGTAGCTGCCCGAATTGAGCGACACCAGGTGTTGCAGCTGATCGGGAAGAACCCGGCCGACCTCGACGCGCATGCCCGGCATGTTCCGGGAGACGACGGAGATGCGCTTGTCACCGCTCAGCGAAAGCAGGGAGCCGTCCGCCATGAAGCGAAGCAGGCGCGGATAGTCGGGCACGCTGAGGATGTCCACCCGCGGCTTGGCCATGACATAGCCGCCGAACGAGGTCATGCCCTTCTCGACCCGCACGTAGATGCGCTGGCCCGGCTGCGCGTGATAGCGGAAGCTCTGCGCGGCCGACCAGTCGTTCTCGGTAGGTACGACTTCCGGCTTGAGCTGGGTAAAGGAACGAAGATCGCTGTCGCTGATGGTGCTTGTCGACCAGCTGCGCTTGTTGTCCTGCGGAACGACCCAGGCGCGGAGATGCTTGGTCAGCTCGGCATCGCTGACCGGACCGCCGAAGTTCATCACCACGACCTGTTCCGGCTCGAAGCGTGCGTTGTCGACCAGCGTGGCTGAGACCTCATCGAGCGTAAGGCTGTACAGGCCGGGCACGCGTACCGCGGTCTCGAGAGCCTTTTCGGTGCCATCGCCCCCACGGCTGCTGCGCACGCCATCGTCCATCTTGAGACCCACCGAGCCATCGTCGCGTGGGAGCTGCAGGGGCTGCGAGTGAACGAAAGCGTTGAGGTGATGCTCGTCGTAGGTGACGCTGAACTTGAGTTCCGCGCCGCGCTTCTCGTCACGATTGCGCAGATCGAGCGCCAGGCGCTTCTCCAGTTGCGCCGGGTCCACCGGGTAGTTGAAGCCCAACTGGACGATGGTCTTCTTCTTGGTCGGATCCTGTGGATCCTGGTAGAACTCGCCGTTGACCACGCGCGCCGTGAAGGGTGCCGTGGCAACGTCGAAGTGATCGTCCGCCAGCAGCACGTGTGGCGCGAACACCTTGGCTTTGTCGAAACGGACCTCGATCTTCCGTCCCACGGGCCAGTCGGCGGCCGGGACGAACTTCAGCACACGGTCGCTTTCCCAGCTCCACTGACCGGCAAGCTTCGGGTCCATGGCGATGCCGTCGGTGACGGGCTTGCCCAGCGACTCGAGCTTTGCCGCCGAGGCGGAGAACGTCACCGTGAGGGGATGAACGCTCACGGGGGCACGGTCGTAGTCGCTGATGTCCGGCGCCGGCGCCTCGAAAGTGATCCGGTTCGGCTCGACCGGTTTGGGTCGGTTCTCCCACCAGTGCCAGCCGAACCACCCGGCTGCGGCGACGATGAGCACGCCGGCGATCGTTCCCGTGAACTTCAGGGGATGCTGGCGAGCGGCTCGCCCGGTCGCGGGTACCCAGGAGGGCGCGGACCAGGACATGTTGCCGAAGATGGGCCGGAGGACGCCCGCGAGCAGCCAGAGCAGGCCGCGCAGCAGGCGCACGGGTAACGACGCGATGAAACGAAGCAGATCCATGTTCCCTTCCGATCCTTTGATTCGTGTGACGGCGCGAAGCCGTGCCCGCGGATACATCAACGCCGGCCACGCGCCCGAGGCGGTGTTCCGGCAGTGTGACGTTGGTCCCCAAGGAGATGTTGCGCGCGACCCCTGTCGCGGCGACGTCCGGATTCTGACATGGCGGCGCCAGACTTCGGGAGTTTTGCGGGCGTTACTAAGTAGGACTACTTAGACGGACGCCCGGGTCCGATACGTATGAGCCTATGCGCAATAGAAGAAATCGGAAAATTCCCCCGAATTTGCCGCGCCGTGATCGATCTCACGCGTTCGGTCCAAAGACATTCATCGCGCCTGCGACTTGCGATATGGTTGACCTGCACGGGGACGAGCGAAGGGGAAAAGGGATGTACGACGAGGCCAAGAGTCCTTATGAGAGGGCCCTCAGCGCGAGCGACGGCGAGTTTCGCGAGCTCGCCGATTTTGCACCCGTCATGATCTGGCGTGCGGGTACGGACCAGCTCTGCGACTGGTTCAATACGCCCTGGCTGACGTACACCGGCCGCCCGATGATCGACGAAGTGGGCGATGGATGGGCCGGAGGCGTACATCCTGAAGACCTGCAACGTTGCCTGTCCATCTATGGAGGCGCCTTCCAGGCACGTGAGCCGTTCTCGATGGAATACCGGCTTCGCCGATACGACGGCGAGTACCGCTGGCTCCTCGACACTGGCAAACCCTTCTATCGGGACGATCGCTTTGCCGGGTACTGGGGAAGCTGCATCGATGTGACGGCTCATCGCGATGCCGCACGCGCGCAGCGGATCCTCGTCAACGAGCTGAGCCACCGGGTGAAGAACACGCTCGCCGTGGTCCAGGCCATGGCCACGCAGACCTTCACCGGCGGCCGGCCGATGGCCGAATGCCTTGCTGCGTTCGAGAGCCGGCTGCGGGCCCTGGCGGGGGCGCACGACCTGCTGGTCACCCACGCCTGGGAGGAGGTGGCGCTACGCGGTGTCGTGGAAGCCACCATCGCTCCCCACGACCCGGGCAACGCACGCATCGCCATCGGTGGCCCTCCCCTCATGCTCGCCTCGGCCACCGCCGTGGCCGTTGCCATGGCCGTACACGAGTTGCTGACCAACGCGGCCAAATATGGGGCGCTGACGACCGCATCCGGTCGGGTGGACCTGGGCTGRCAATTCGACGCCGCATCCGAACGCCTGCGTATGACCTGGAAGGAGAGCGGTGGCCCGCCCGTGGTCATCCCTGCCCACCGGGGCTTCGGGATTCGCTTTATCGAGCGGGTACTGGCCTGCCAGGCGGGCGGGGAAGCGACGGTCGCCTTCGAGGAGGACGGTGTCCGTTGCTGTTTCGAGGCGCCGGCGCGGTCCTGGCGACACGCCGCTGAAAATAATCGTACGCCCGTGTCGATTCCCTGAGGGCACAAT
>NZ_JBFUIT010000052.1:0-18188 GCF_056401735.1 Luteibacter sp. P4_D7_3 | reverse complement strand
ACTCAGGTGGACGCCCGCGAATAAGGCAGCACTGACAGCAATGGGCCCCCAGGGCKGAGCCACTCGCAGGAGAAGGAATATTGGCGTGCCCCGAAAGGCCATTTCTTCCGATATTCCCACCATCAGCATGCCGATGGCCCATATCAAGGCGAAGCCAAGCGCCCCCCCGCCACTGACATTCCATCCCGTAAATTCAAGTGTCCCTCCGATGTAAAGCCCGAACACAACGATCGAGATGGCAACGAAGCCGGCTATCGAACCGTACGCGAACTGTCGCATCGGGAACGGCCTGAGACCGTAGTCGAACAGCGATCGACCATCCAGCCGAGCGATGAACCAGGTGATTACAACGATAAACAAGCTCCGGAAGGCGCAGAGGATCAGGAGGATCGCTGGCGGCACCTGTTTCGGTACGGGGGCCAGCAAGACCGACTGAAGTTCGGGCAAGGCCAACCAGCCGAGAGGCCGCTCGAGGAAGGTCGACGCGAAGTAAAGCGCAAGGTAAAGGCAAACCAGAATGAGGGCCTTGCTCGTGCCATGGGTGGTGTGTGATTTCATGCCTCGGCACTCTGGCCATCTCACCAAAGGAATCTGCGCCAACGGCCACGACATCGCACCGGCTCGTGGCACCCTCATTCCTCCCTGACGACCCCTTATCGCATTCGAGCCTCACACCTTGGGAGACAAGAGTTCCGCGATGCCCACACGCCAGAACAACTCCCGCCGCACCCGATCCGCCACGCCGTTCACGATCTCGGCGCCGTCCTGCGAAGGGTCGACATGGACTCGGAAGGGCCGCTTGCCAAAAGGCAGGTTCACCACCTCGACGATCTTCGTGGCCACTTCCCCGGCGTCCGCATCGGCTGGCTCCAGCGCCGCCAGGCCATGCAGGATCCGGTCCGGCATACCTGCATACGGGCCGTCCATATACTCGGCAGCACGTACCTCATCGGCGGGCTTGCCGGCGTGGGCGAAGTGGTTGGTGCCCTTCGTGAAGGCTCCCGGCACCATGATCGAGGTCTCGATGCCCCAACGCGCCAGCTCACCGGCGTAGCTCACGGCCAACGAATCCATCGCTGCCTTCGCCGCGAAATACGGCGCGAGGAACGGTGGCGTGCCACCGCGGACGCTACTGCTCGACACCCACAGCACCAGACCCTTTTCCTGCCGGCGCATGACCGGCAGGGCAGCCCGATTGACACGTTGCGTGCCGAGCACGTTCACGTCGTAGAGCTGGGCGTACTGCTCGGCCGTGAAGGCCTCGGCCGGCCCGAACACCATGTGACCGGCGTTATGGATGAGTACGTCGAGGCGGCCGTCACGTTCGACGATCGTCTTCACTGCAGCTTCCGCCGAGGCCTCGGACGTGACATCGAGTTCGACGACGCGAAGGTCGATGTTCCGGTTCTTCGCCTCCTCGAGCACGGCGTCGGCGTTAGTCGCGTTGCGGCCAGCCATGTCGCGCATACTCGCGTAGACGGTGTGCCCCGCCTCAGCCAGCGCACGTGCGGTCAGCAGGCCGAAGCCGCTGGACGCGCCGGTAATCAGGATGACCTGTTTCATCAGACGATCCCTCCGTTGGCACGGAGCACCTGGCCATTGATCCAGGCGCCATCGGCGCCGGCAAGGAAGGCGACGGCGGCTGCGATGTCGTCGGGCGTCCCTAGGCGTTCGAGGGGTGCCAGCTTCGCGAGACGGTCAATGAGCTCGGGCGACTTTCCGTCGAGGAAGAGATCGGTCGCGGTCGGGCCCGGTGCGATGGCGTTCACCGTGACCTGACGGCCGCGCAGTTCGCGGGCAAGCACCATGGTGGTCGCCTCGATAGCCGCTTTCGTTGCGGCATAGGCGGCATAGCCCGGCTGCAGGAGGCCGACCACACTGGAGGAGAAGTTGATGATGCGACCGCCCTCGCGGATGCGGGTCGCGGCTTCGCGCATGGTGTTGTAGCTGCCTTTCACATTGATCGCGAAGAGGCGATCGAAGTCGTCGTCCTTGAGGTCGGCGACATTGGCCAGGGCCATGACGCCGGCGTTGTTCACCAGCACGTCGACGCCACCGTAGACCTCGTGCACGGTATCGAACAGGCGGCGCACGTCGGCTGACTTAGACACATCGGCCTGGGCGCTGATCGCCTTGCCACCGGCAGCTTCGATCTCACGGACCACGGTCTCGGCCGCCTGGGCGCTCCCGGCATAGTTGATGACAACGGTGAAGCCGTCGCGCGCGAGGCGCTTGGCCACTGCCGCGCCGATACCGCGCGAAGCGCCCGTCACGATGGCGACTTTCGGGATGCTCTGGTTCATCTGGGTTCTCCGGTACCGGCGACATTGCCGGGCGAGAACAGGATGGACGTTGTCGGCTTCCGGATAATCCATCAGCATATGGCTTCACTATTCCACCGATCGGAACAACGCCATGGACCGTTTTGACACCATGCGCCTCTTCGTCCGCATCGTGGAGCGGCGCAGCTTCACCCTGGCGGCCTCCGACCTCGATCTACCCCGGTCCACAGTGACCCAGGCCATCAAGCGCCTGGAGACCCGGCTCGGGGTCCGGCTGCTGCAGCGAACCACGCGCCATGTCAGCCCCACGCTGGACGGTGAGGCCTATCACCGGCGCTGCGTAGCGATCCTGGCCGAGGTGGAAGATGCCGAAGCCGCCTTCCTCGACGCGCGACCGACCGGCTTGCTGCGCGTRGACATGCACGGCACGCTCGCCCGCACCTTCGTCCTGCCGGACCTACCGGACTTTCTCGCGCGCTACCCGGGCCTCCGGGTGCACCTGGGGGAAGGCGACCGCTGGGTGGATCTCGTACGTGAAGGGGTCGACTGCGTACTTCGTGTCGGCGATCTGGCCGACAGCAGCATGGTTGGCCGTCGGATCGCGATGCTGGAAGAAGTGACCTGCGGCAGCCCGGCGTATCTGGAGTGCCACGGCGTGCCGCAAACACCGGACGACCTCGATGGCCACCTCGCCATCGGCTTCCTCTCGACGGCCACGGGCAGCACGCTTCCACTGGAATTCGTCGAGAACGGTAACGTACGCCTGGTCAATCTTCCGTCCGTCGTGACGGTGACCGGTTCGGATACCAATATCGATCTCGCCCGGATGGGACTGGGCCTGATCCAGGTGCCGCGTTATCACCTGGCGGACGATCTGGCGACGGGTCGGCTGGTCCCGGTGCTGCGCGACTACCCTCCCACGCCCTCACCGGTATCCCTGCTGTATCCGCACAATCGACAGCTATCGCCACGCGTACGTGTGTTCATCGATTGGGTAACGGCGACGTTCGCCGCGCGAGCACGTGACGGCGTCACTTCGCTCTGAGCGAAGTGACGTCAGCGTCCGATCAGTTGTTCTTCAGCGGGACCGTTTCAAAACCCGCCTTGGGAGCGCTGTCGCCCTGAGGAGCGGGCGCGGGCGTACCGCTACGCGCGGGGCCGACGTTGCGGCTACCGCAGGTGTAAGCACCCCACGGCTGTGAGCCTTCGCTCGGATCGGCCAGTGGCTTCACCGTGTCGGCGCCCATCTTGGCGGCTTCGTTACGCGCGAGTACCTCGAGTTCGTCGCGAACCTTCAGGTCGTTGCGATCTACCGGGCCGACACGGTTCATGACGGACACCGTGACCTTGCCTTGCTCCTTGCAGCTTGAGACGTCGCCGTTCCAGGCCGTGCGAACGTTTCGCGCGCCGTCATCGAGCTTGATGCCCCAGGTGCAGGCAGACAGGGCGAGGGGAACGAGGAGGACGAGAACCTTGCGCATGTGGAACTCCGGGGGATTCGATCGATGCCTATGCTAGCCGGACTACCGTGAGGGCGCGATCTTCGTCGATCGCGCCCTCACGTGAGTTACTTGCCGGTCGCCGGGGCGGCGGCATCCTGGGAAGGCTTGGTCGCCTTTGTGATCTTGCCGGCTTTGCCGGTTCTGGCGTGCGGCACGTCCTTCGCCGGGTTGCCATCCGCATCGATCACGTGGAGCTCGCCCAGGTTCAGGGCACGAACGGGCGCCTCGATCTTGCTCAGATCGCCCACGATGACCCAGGTCAGCGCATCGGGGTGAATCACGGCCGTCAACGCATCCTCTGCGGCCTTGCGGTCGACACCTTCAATGCGGCCCTTGAGGGTCTGCACGTAGTTGTCCGGACGATCGTAGATGACGATGCCCGTCATCGCACCGAGCACCGCGGAGGTGGTTTCGAAGCTTCCGGGCAACGCACGGACTTTCTGAGCGCGAATCTTCGCAATCTCGTCGTCGGTCAGCGGCTTCGGGCCGATGACGGCACGTGCTTCCTTGAGGATCTCCGCAGCGGAGTCGGCCGTCTTGTCGGTCTGCACCGGCGCATAAAACAGCATCGGTCGCTGGCCCTGGGCATCGGAAAGCATGCTGCCCGCCCMATAGGCCCAGCGCTTCTCTTCGCGCAGGTTCATGTTGAGGCGCGAGGTGAACGTGCCACCGAAGGCGCCGTTGGCGATACCGAGGTCGAGTGCGTTCTTCGCCTTGGTCGACGGCGCGAGCAGGCCGGCGAGAATGAGCGATTGCGGCGCATCGGTGCGATTGATCAGGAAGACGCGCGGCTTGGGCTGTTCGGCGACCTGGCCGACGTTCTTCGTGGGCAGCGCACTTGTTGGCGCGGCCCAGTCACCGAAAACGGCATCCAGCTGCGGCAGGATCTGCGCCAGCGTGGTGTCGCCGGCGACGAGAATGCGAACGTTGTCCGGACGCAGGAAGTCCCGTTGGAATCCGGCGAGATCCTCGGCGGTGAGCGACGCGATCGCCTTCTCGGTGCCGCTGCCGGTAAACGGAATGCCGTAGGCGTGGTTCTTGCCGTAAAGCAGGGGCGGCAAGGTACGCAGGGCCAGGCCGGTAGGCTCGGTCTTCTCCTGCGCGATGCCCGCCATCCACTGGCCGCGCACGCGCTCGATGTCGTCGGATTTGAACGCCGGGTTGCGAACGATATCGGCGAACAGTGAGAGCGACGGGGTCAGTTCGGAGTTCAGCGCGTTGAGGCCGATCGAGCAGTTGTCGAGCGAGCAGCCGGAACCGATGATCGCACCCAGACGCTCCTTGCGCCGGGCCACTTCGACCGAATCCAGCGTCTTCGTGCTCTCATCGAGCAGTGCCGAGGTGAAACTTGCCGTGCCGAGCTTGCGGCCCTGGTCTGCGGCGTAGCCCGCATTGAACAAAAGGCTGATCTGGGTAATCGGCACGGTATGGCGCTCGGCGAGCACCACCTCGATGCCGTTCTTCAGCTTGCCGCGCTGCAAGGTCGGGAACGAGAGATCGGGGAAGCTGTCGACCGACGGCACGCCCTTGCTGCGATCGACCGCCGACTTGCCGACGGTATAGGTCTTGGCTTGCGGCAACACGGCCGCCGGACGCCCCGCCGAGTCTTTCAGGCCGGCCACGGCCTTGTCCTCGGCAGCGGGGTCGAAGCCCGGCGCAGCGGGCAGCACGGTGATCGTGTAGTCCCCCTTGGACAACCACGTCTTCGACGAAGCGAGCACGGAGGCGATCGTGGCGTTCTGCGCGCGCTGGAGATCCTTCTTATAGGCCTCGGGGTCGTTTCGGTAGACCTGACCCTCGGCGAGGATGACGGCCTTGCCGCCGGAACCACCGACTTTCTCCAGGCCGCGCACGAAGCCGGCGCGATTGCTGACCTTGGCGCGTGCCAGCTCATCTTCTGTCGGACCGGTCGCCATGTAGTCCTTCCAGACATCGGCCACAGCGGCTTCAACCTTCGCTGGATCGACGCCGTTCTTGACGTCGACGGTGAGCTGCACCTGGCTGGCGAGTGCGAACGGCGCAATGCCGAGACTTACATCGTCGGCCAGCTTGTCCTGGTAAACGAGACGCTGGTAGAGGCGCGAGGTCTTCCCGCCGCCGAGCACCGTGGTGGCGAGATCGAGCTGAACGGAGTCATCGCTGCCGAGCTGCGGCACGACCCATGTGCGAACGATGYGGGTCTGTGCGACCTGGTCATGCTGCGTGCCGCGCGTGGAGGTCGCGACAGGCGTAATCCACGGCTGCTGACGCGGCACCGGCGGCCCTGCGGGGATGTCGCCGAAGTACGTTTCCGCCTTGGCCTTGGCCTGGGCCACCGTGATGTCACCGGCGAGCACGAGCGTGGTGTTGGCTGCGCCGTAGTAGCTGTTGAACCAGTGCTTCACGTCGGCGAGCGAGGCCTTGTCCAGATCGTCCATCGAGCCGATGGTGTCGTGGTGATAGGGGTGGTTGGCCGGGTAGGTGTTGACCAGGATGTTTTCATCGACGCGGCCATAGGGACGGTTCTCGTCCTGGCGCTTTTCGTTCTGCACGACGCCGCGCTGGGTGTCGAGTTCCTTCTGCCCGATGGCACCGAGGAGGTGGCCCATGCGGTCGGATTCCATCCACAGGGCCATGTCCAGCGCGGTCGTCGGCACGGTCTCGAAATAGTTGGTGCGATCGAACCACGTAGTGCCGTTCATGTCGGTGGCGCCGGCCACTTCGAACGGCTGGAAATACGTTCCTTTGCGGTTCTCCGAGCCCGAGAACATGAGGTGCTCGAAGAGGTGCGCGAAGCCTGTCTTGCCGGCGGGCTCGTCGGCGGAGCCGACGTGGTACCAGATACTTACCGCAACGACGGGGGCCTTGTGATCCTCATGGACCACGACGGTCAGGCCATTGGGCAACTGGAACCGCGTGAAGGGGATATCCGGGATGGCGTCGGGGGACGGGGTGGCCGCTCCGGCGACTCCAACGACGGAAATCAGCCCGGCAGCAAGCAGGGCGAATCGTTTCTTCATAGCGGCTCCTGTGGGCCTCTATGGCCCGATCCCTCCGAGGCTAGCCCGCGCGGTCCATCGGACGCAATCAGCCGTCCTGCACGGTCCGGACGGTGTCCGCTGTCACGTGGTCAGTGTCCGCGGACATCGACTCGCAGCGTCGCCACCTGACAAACCTCATACGAATCAGCTGATTGCACGCCCTTAAAAGCTGGCACGGCGTTTGCGTTACTAGTCCTGCCAAGCCGGGTGGACTTCCCGCCCGACATCGATCCGGAGAACGCCATGAAGTACGAAATGCTGATGATGCGCGGCCTGCTCGTGACCTCGATGCTGATCTGCGGCCTGACCCTCGGCCAGATGTTCTGAATAGCCACCCTTTAAGAATTTACGGAACCTACGCCATGAATCACGAACTCCTGATGCTCCGCAGCCTGCTGGTCGCCTCGCTCGTCGTCTGCGGCCTGATCCTGGGCAACATGCTCGCCTACACCGGCAACCCGGTACAGCTGGCGACGGTCGGCACGGCAGCCGGCGCAATCACCAACGGCTGCGGCGTGCCACCCGATGGCATCGTCTGCCCCCGCATCGCCTCATAATGGGCGCATGCCCCACGTCATTCTCTTCCGACCCGAAATACCGCCCAACACGGGCAACGTCATTCGCCTCTGTGCCAACACAGGCGCGGCCCTGCATCTGGTGCGACCGCTCGGATTCGAGCTGGACGACGCCCGTCTCCGCCGCGCCGGCCTGGACTACCACGAGTT
The DNA here is from genome assembly GCF_056401735.1 of Luteibacter sp. P4_D7_3. Lineage (NCBI taxonomy): Bacteria > Pseudomonadati > Pseudomonadota > Gammaproteobacteria > Lysobacterales > Rhodanobacteraceae > Luteibacter > Luteibacter sp. P4_D7_3. The sequence continues at coordinate 10,659 of NZ_JBFUIT010000052.1, read as the reverse complement.
CGCAAGCGTCGCCGTCCACGACGACCTGAACGCCTGCCTCGCCGCCATCGGCCATCCGCGGGTCTTCGCCTTCTCGACCCGGGGTCAGCATCTCCATACCGATGTCTCGTTCGCCGAAGGCGACGCGCTTCTCTTCGGCTGCGAAACAGCGGGCTTGCCAGACGACGTGCTCGATGCCATTCCCGAGGAGCATCGCGTCCGCCTGCCGATGCGACCGGGCAACCGTAGCCTCAACCTTTCCAACGCGGTGGCCGTTGCCGTGTTCGAGGCGTGGCGCCAGGCGGGTTTCGACGGCGCGTCCTGAACGGCCCGGATGCCGCTGCACGCGAGCTGGCGGGCTACAATTGCGGCATGACTTCCGATCGTCCCTCGGCTGACGCCGGCCCCAATCGATTCCTGCCCCGCCCGCTTCGCGTCCTCGCCGGACGTGCCATGGAGGCAGCACTCAACCGTGCCGTCGACCTGGACCCGGACACCCGCGCCCGTCTGGACGTGCTCGACGGCCGCAGCGTACAGGTGCACCTAAGCGGACCGGACCTGGCCCTGCGCATCTCGGTCGAGAAGGGACGCCTTCGCGTCGGACCTCCGGCAGAAGGTGGCAGCCTGCGTGTCACGGCATCACCGGCCAGCCTGCTGGCCATGGCCATGCGCCGCGACGACGACGGTGTGGCTCCCGGCAAGGTGGATATCGCGGGTGACGCCGAGTTSGCACGGCGGCTCGAGAAGCTCACGCGCCAATACGCACCGGACGTCGAAGAGGCGTTCGCGAAAACGTTTGGCGACACCATCGGTGTGCCGTTGGCCAAAGCGCTACGGGATGGCCTCGCCCACGCCCGCGAGTCCGTGTCCCACCTCACCGAGGACGGGGCCGACTGGCTTCGTGATGAGGGGCGCGTCGCCGTCGCACCCGGCGAGGCAGATGCCTTCCTCGACGGCGTCGATGACGTGCGTGAACGCACCGAGCGTGCCGAGGCCCGTCTGGCCCGCCTCGAGCGCGCCTTGAAAGGGCGTCACGCATGACGCCGCTGCGTCTGTTGCCGCGCCTGTTGCGCGTTGCCTCTATCCTCATGAAGTACCAGCTCGACGACCTCGCGGATGGGACGCCGGTTTTCCGTTCGTTGAGGCTGGTGCGCCCCCTCTTTCCCGGCGTGCCTGCCGAGGTTCGGGCGCTGCCACGTGGGGCGCGACTGCGACTCGCCCTGACCGATCTCGGCCCCATCTTCGTCAAGGCCGGCCAGGTACTTTCGACGCGTCGCGACCTCGTGCCCGCCGACATCGCCGACGAGCTGGCGCTCTTGCAGGATCAGGTGCCGCCCTTCCCCGGCGCCGAGGCCCGCGCGATCGTCGAACGCGAGCTGAAGGCGGCGGTGACGACGCTGTATGCCAGCTTCGATGAAATCGCCCTGGCCTCCGCGTCGATCGCCCAGGTGCACGCTGCCACGCTGCACGATGGCCGCGCCGTTGTCGTCAAGGTGCTGCGTCCCGGCATCGACAAGCGCATTGCACGCGACGTCGATCTTCTCCACGCGCTGGGCGAGCTCGCCCAGCGCTGGCATCCGAATGCCGACAAGATCCGTCCGCTCGAGGTGGTCGCCGAAGTCGAGAAGATGCTCTCGAATGAGCTCGACCTGCGACGGGAAGGTGCCAGCGCCAGCCTGCTCCGTCGCAACTTCGCCAGTGGCGTGGATCTCTACGTGCCGGAAGTGCATTGGGACCTGAGCACCGAGGGCGTGCTCACGCTCGAACGCGTCTACGGCGTCAGCTGTGACGACATTGCGGCGATCGATGCGGCCGGTCTCGATCGCAAGTACCTCGCCGAGAAAGGGGTGCGGCTGTTCTACGAGCAGGTGTTCCGCGACAACTTCTTTCACGCCGATGCGCACCCGGGCAACATCTGGGTCGACCTCACGCGCGTCGACGAACCCCGTTTCATCGCGCTCGACTTCGGCATCATGGGCTCCCTGCCCGAAGCCGATCAGTTCTGGCTTGCCGAGAATTTCATCGCCCTGTTCGAGCGCGATTACGCGCGCATCGCGCAGCTGCATGTCGCCGCGGGCTGGATGCCTGCCACGCTCAGGCTGGACGAACTCGAGGCGGCCATACGCACCGTTTGCGAACCCTATTTCACCCAGCCTCTCGCGAAGATATCCATCGCCGAACTGGTGGTGAAGCTGTTCCAGACCGCGCGAAAGTTCGAGCTGACGCTGCAGCCGCAGCTGATCCTCCTGCAGAAGACCCTGCTCAATATCGAAGGCGTCGGGCGCATGCTCGACCCCGAGATCGACATCTGGGCCGTCGCTCATCCGGTGCTTCGCCGCATCCTCCGCGAGCGCTACAGCTTACGCGCGACGCTGCGCGATGTGCGTCGCCGCCTGCCGCAATGGATCCAAACGGCGCCTCAGGTGCCGGAGCTCGTACGGGATGCGCTGCGTCAGGTCGGCAGCGGTCAGCTGCGTCAGATGGCCGACCCGCACGCGCTTGCGCTGGCCCGCGACGATGCGCGGCGCATGCGCCGACTCGTGGCCTGCAGCCTGCTGGGTTCATCGCTGCTGGTCTGCGCCGCCCTGGTCGGCACGCTGGCCGCACGCGGCACGTGGCCGGCCATCGTGGCTGCGGTGGCGGGCGTGATCGCCTTCGCCGCCGGCTGGCCGCGCCGCGTCGGCTGAGCCCATGCTCGAGATCCTCTATCAGGACGACGACATCGTCGCCGTCAACAAGCCGGCCAATCTCGCGGTGCACCGATCGAAGTTCGTCGGTCCCGATGACGCCTTCCTGATCGACCTGCTTCGCGAACAGGTCGAAGGGAAACTGCACCTTGCGCATCGCCTGGACCGTGCCACGTCTGGCGTTCTCCTGGTCGCGCGCTCGCCCGAAGCGGCCAGTCAGATGGGCGAGCAGTTCATGGGACGCAGTGTGCGCAAACGCTACCTCGCGGTGGTTCGTGGCTGGCCAGACCCCGAGGCCGGCACGATCGACTATCCCTTGCCGGGCTCAAAGGACACCGGGCCGCGTCGCGATGCCACGACGGACTACAGGCAGCTGGGCACGACGGAAGTCGATATCGCGATGGGTCGCTACGACAAGCAGAGGTATGCCTTTGCCGTCGCGGAACCGCGCACCGGGCGATTCCGCCAGATCCGGAAGCACTTCGCGCACATCCATCACCCGATCGTCGGTGATAGCCAGCACGGGCGTGGCGATCACAATCGTCTGTTCAAGCAGTACTTCTCGTCACACCGGCTGCTGCTGCATGCAGCGCGGCTGGAGTTCGAGCATCCTGTCGATGGGCGCCCGATGGCGATCGATGCAGGGCTGGATGAGACGTGGCTCAAGCTGCTTGAGCGGTTCGCATGGGCGGAGGCTTACGAGGCTCAGGTCGAGGCGTGGAAGGCAGCGAGCTAGCGACGCGCGAGTACGGTCGCTTAGTCGACCTACAAGGGCCGCTGGCGCCGCGTGTGTACCGCCGCGTGAACCGTCACGTGGTCGTACATTGCATCGAAATGATAGACAACACGGTAAGGAACGGCCGAAAGCACGCGCTCGCGGCTGCCGCTTACCGTCATCCCACCGGCCTCCGGATGCGCAACGATACTTTCGATTGCATCCATGATTGCTAGCAGAACATCCTCTGCGGCCTGCCAGGCTGCCTGAGACTCGTACCAGGCAACGATCGCTTCCATATCATGCAGGGCGTCATCCGACAGGTGCAGGTCAACTCGTTTGTCGGGCATCAGGGCGAGCGCTTCTTACGAGCCTCCATGCCTTCTAGCAGCTCCKCGACACGAGATCTGGCCTCGTCAAGGGGATACAGCCTCGACTCGCCGGAGGCGACCCTGACCACCGACTTTTCTACCTTGGCCTTTAGCCAATCCGCGTATTCCGCCGTCTCCTTAAGTGCTAGCGCACGATCGGGACGGGGGGCGCGCAGACTTCCTGCTTCGTAGGCGTCTGCAATGACGCTTAACCGGGTCACGCCCAGACGCGCCATCTGGGCAATGGCGCTATCCGTCGTTGAGAAGATGCGCAGCGTACCGTCGGCGGAACACAACGTGCGTGCGCCGTCTTCCATGTCAACGCGCACAGTCCAACCTGATTTGCGACCGACAACCGTCGCGGTCGATAAAGATCCAGCCTCAGCCAACAGGCGGAGCCGAGCCAGCTTGATTGTGTCGTCCATGTACGGGCCTTCGGCCGCGTAGGGGGGGCGACCAAGGATTAACATTAACGTTAAGCATAGCCAATTCCAATGCGAAGGCTCGAGGAAAGAGCCTCCGATACTGGCGCGCCTTGATCTGACCCGAACCTGGGTGTAGCCCATCACGCGATGTAGGCGCCACTCGCGTCCTTCGCTCTGCTCTCGCGCTGCACCATGGAACCAGGAAGCACGCTGGTAGAATCCGCCAACCATGCTCATCGTCACAGCCAACATCACGATCCCCGACAGCGAACTGACTGAGCGCTTCATGCGCGCCGACGGTCCGGGGGGCCAGCACGTCAATCGGACGGAGAGCGCTGTCGAGTTGCGCTTCGACGTCGCGTCGTCGCCGTCACTGCCAGACGAAGTGCGCGCACGCCTGCTCGCTCGTCGGGACAGGCGAATGACCGACGCGGGCGTGATGGTGATCCAGGCGCGGCGCTTCCGTGACCAGGCCCGCAACCGCGACGACGCGCGCGACCGCCTGGTCGACGTGATTCGCGAAGCCACCGTCGTCGCGAAGAAGCGTGTGGCAACGAAGCCCACGCGCGCATCGAAGGAACGCCGTCTCGTAGGTAAGACGCAGCGGGGCCAGACCAAGCGAGGGCGTTCGCGAGACTGGAGCAGCGATTGAGCCCCTATCCCGAACATCTTCCGCCGAACGTTCCTTCGCTACCCGATTCCTGGTGGATGCGGCTGAGCCGCTGGGCGATTCGTCGTAGTGGCTGGCGATTCATCGGCGAGCTGCCGAATCTTCCCAAGGTCGTTGTCATCGGCGCGCCGCACTCGTCGTATTGGGACGGTGTGTGGGGCTTGCTGATGAAGTCGGCAATGGGCCTGGACCTCGGCGTGATGATCAAGCGCGAAGTGCTCAACGGCCCATTCGGCCCGATCGTGCGGCGCCTCGGCATGGTGCCGATCGACCGAAAAGCGGCGACCGATGTCGTCGGCCAGATGGTCGAGAGGTTCGCAACGCGCGAGAAGATGTGGCTCGGTATCGCCCCCGAGGGCACACGCAAAGCAGTGAAGCAGTGGAAGTCCGGCTTCCTGCGTATCGCGAGCGCAGCGAATGTCCCCATCTTGCCCATCTTCATCGACTATCCGACGAAGACGTTTACCTTGGGTCCCGTCGTCGAGACGACGAACGATACAGAAGCGGACATGACGCGCATTCGCGCCATGTTCGCTGGATATCAAGGGAAGCACCGGACCGCTTGAGTCCTGGCATGCGTCAACCGAGGGCATGCCCGTGACGAATGGTGTAGAAGGCACGAGCTTGCGATGTGTTCTTCACCACCACTCGGTACGTGCCAGGGCCTATGTTAGCGAAAAGGTAGGACCCGCTAGCAAGCGTTTGCCACTGGCCATTTACAAGTCGCTGCAACGATGATTCGAGCCACGCACTTCCCGTCACTGAGGTGGACGTAGCGCTCGTACACTTCGTGGTCCAACTGAAGAATTCATACACTTGACCGGCGACAAGATCTCCCCGCAGCGTCTGGTCCTTCGGATAGGCGAAGCACCGACCTCGTGTGTCCTGTAACTTCCCTGTCGCCTGAGCAGCGTGAACCGCCGAACCCGATGCAAGCGGTACAAGCGCTCCAAGAAAAAGTGCGGCCTTCAAAGCTGAGTTCATGATAGCTCCCGAGATAGCGCGTCATTGCGCACGACCACGTTAGAGAGGACCGTACCGGGCTGATGCCGGACGAGTTCGCCGATGGACGTAGGATTACCCTAAGGGCCATGCCGTGCCGTCTGATACGCACGCAGAAACGGCGCCGCCCGATTGATTACCGCGCCGATCCCCGACTCAACTTGCGAGTGCGCTCAGCCAGTCTCGTCGTACAGACGAATACGAGAGAGCAGACCATGGACACGGCGAGCGTCCTCAGGACACCGACACCAACCAGCAAGCCGTGGCAACTTCAGAGCCGTCGCACTAGCCACTGCATGCTGCGGGATAAGCCGATCAAGGGCGGCAGCATCGCTGAGATTGCGCAGACGCTGGACGAAACTACCAAGGAGAAACTTCGTAACGTAAATATCCGCTCTATTGATCCGGTGGAACTCAGCAACTTTATCCYCATGTTGCATCACGAGGGTTACCTCGCTCATGAGGCTTTCACACATCTCGGCAACTACCAACTTGATTACAAGGGATTGATCGATCCGCTCAAGGAAGCCCGGGACGGACGTGAGTCCATCCGCGGAGTCGACGACATCATGTACGCGCTCGCGATACGTCATTACGAAACGAGCATCGACGCCCTCCTCGGAATTGAACGGTTGACTGACTATCTGAATGGCCGGGGCGTCGATGTTTACGCGTGATTAGCGTTCCGAATGTCCCGACTCGTCATAGTCGCGATGTGTCAGCAAGCCCGGCCGAATCAGATCGATGAACGCCCTCGCCTCGGGGCTCAGGAACTTCCCCTTCCGCATCACCACACCGTAGCTTCGCTGCGGAAAGTACTGCCGCAGGTTTTTCACGACCAGACGCTCGCGATCCGCCTCCGTAATACAGATCCCCGTCACGATCGAAATGCCGAGTCCCATCGCAACGTACTGCTTGATCACGTCCCAACCGCCCACCTCGATCGCGACGGTGTAAGGCACTTTCCGCTGCTGGAAAACCATGTCGACAAGGCGATACGTGGTCAGACGCTTTGGCGGAAGGATCAACCCGTAAGGCGAAAGATCCTCCAGCCGAATGTCAGTCTTGGATGCCAGCGGGTGGTCCGGCGGCATGATCAGCATCGGGTCGTAGTGGTAGACCGGCGCCCAGGCGATGTCGTGCGGCACGTCGATCATCGAGCCGACGGCGATATCCACTTCGTCGTTGCGCAGGAGCGCCAGCCCGTCGCGGTTGGTGACGTTGGACAAGGCCAGGTGGACGTGAGGGAAACGCTCGCGGTAGGTCTTGACCAGTTCCGGGAGCAGGTACTGAATGGTCGACGAGCCGGCGGCGACGGTCAGCTTGCCCGCCTGAGCGCCCTTGGTCTTGGACTGGAACTCCCGATCGAGGTTCTCGAAGCCTTCGACCAGCGGGCGCGCCAGTTCGTACAGCGCCTCACCGGCATCCGTCAGCGTGATACGGCGCCGGGTCCGCTCCAGCAGGTGGGTCCCAAGCTCGCGCTCCAGGGCTTTGAGCTGGAGGCTCACCGAGGGCTGAGACAGGAAGAGTGCCTCGGCGGCTCGACTGAGCGTGCCCAGCCGGGTCGTGTAGACGAAGGCCCGCAGCTGCTTGAGCCGGTTCCCTTTGTAATAGAACCGGCCACCTTCCTCGTCCGCAGGACGATCAGCCATGCGCGGCTTCGCGCGCTTCGCGGGGGCCTTTTTTGGCGGATTCAGCTTACGGACCATCGAATTTAGTCCACGTAATTAGGATGTTGTACCTCACATTAGCATTGTTAATGTAAAGCTTTGAAACATTTGTTTTGTCAAAAGCAACGCTTCGGACCTAGGGTGGATACCAGACCCGCAGCCCGAGGCAGATCCCATGGCAGTTCCCAAGAACGTGATCGACCCCCTGGCGGGCGTCCGCTTCGGCGACGGCAGCAACACCTACAACGACGTCCTGACGCCGGGTGCCGTTGCCTTTGTCGCCGACCTGCACCGCCGCTTCGACAGCCGGCGCCTGGCCCTGCTCGCCGAGCGGACAGCCCGCCAGCTCCGCTACGACGCCGGCGAGCTGCCGGACTTCAGGCCGGACACGGCCACGATCCGCGAGGCCGACTGGTCGGTGGCGGCTATCCCCGATGCCCTGATGGACCGCCGCGTGGAGATCACCGGCCCCGTCGAACGCAAGATGATCATCAACGCGCTCAATTCCGGCGCGAAGGTCTTCATGGCGGACTTCGAGGATTCGAGCGCCCCGACCTGGACGAACCAGATCGAGGGCCAGCGAAACCTGCGTGATGCCGTCGATGGCACGATCGAATTCACCAACGCCGAGGGCAAGGTTTATCGCGTGGGCAAGCAGCCCGCCGTCCTCGTGGTTCGCCCCCGTGGCTGGCACCTGCCGGAACGCCACGCAGAGGTCGATGGCGATGTGGTCGCCGGTGCGCTGGTGGACTTCGGCCTCTACGCCTTCCATAACGCCAAGGCGCTGCATGCCCGCGATCACGGGCCCTATTTCTACCTGCCCAAGTTGCAGAGCATGGAAGAGGCAGCGCTGTGGGAATCGGTGATGGCCCACGCGGAAACTGTGCTGGACCTGCCCCACGGCACGATGAAGGCCACGGTGCTGATCGAGACGCTGCCCGCCGTGTTCCAGATGGACGAGATCCTGCACGCCCTGCGCGATCGCATCGTCGGCCTGAACTGCGGTCGCTGGGACTACATCTTTTCCTACCTGAAGACCTTCCGCGCCCACGGCGACCGCCTGTTGCCGGAGCGTGGCCAGGTCGGCATGACGGCGCCCTTCCTCAAGGCGTACTCGGAACTGCTCATTCGGACCTGCCATCACCGTGGCGCCTTCGCGATGGGCGGCATGGCGGCGCAGATACCTATTCGCGGCAACGAAGTAGCGAACGACGAAGCCATGGCCAAGGTGCGAGCCGACAAGCTTCGCGAAGTTACAGCAGGACATGACGGCACGTGGGTGGCTCATCCTGCGCTCGTGCCGATTGCCCAGGCCATCTTCGACGAACACATGCGCACGTCCAACCAATTGCATGTGCAGCGCGACGACGTCGTGGCCTCGCGCGACGCACTCATCGCGCCGGCGATCGGCACGATCACGCGCCCGGGTTTCGACAACAACGTGGAAGTCTGCCTCCGCTACACGGCCGCCTGGCTGGAAGGCCTCGGTTGCGTGCCCATCCACAACCTGATGGAAGACGCCGCCACCGCCGAGATCGCACGTGCGCAGCTCTGGCAGTGGCTGCATCACGAGCCGCTGGAATTCAGCGACCACGCACCGATCGACTTCGCACTGTTCGACCACGCGCTGGCGACGCACTGCCACCGCCTTCGTGAAAGCTCGCACCCAGGCGCATCGCGCGCCGAGCAGGCTGCCGCGCTGATCTCAGCGCTGACGCATGCCGACGAGCTCCGCGACTTCCTCACCCTGCCCGCCTACGAACACCTGTCCTGATCATTCTCCAAGGAGTCACACCATGAAGACGCATACTGCCGAACAGATCACGCTGGACTGGAAGAACAACGATCGCTGGAACGGCATCGAGCGTCCGTACTCCGCCGAGGATGTGATACGTCTTCGCGGTACGGTGCAGGTCGAGTACACACTCGCGCGCCGCGGTGCCGAGCGCCTGTGGCGGTCGATCCACGACAAGCCCTACGTCAACGCGCTCGGCGCGCTGACCGGCAACCAGGCCATGCAACAGGTGAAGGCCGGCCTGCAGGCCATTTATCTGTCCGGTTGGCAGGTCGCGGCCGATGCGAACACCGCCGGCACCATGTACCCCGATCAGTCCTTGTATCCGGTCGACTCGGTGCCGAATGTCGTTCGCAAGATCAACAAGACCCTGCTCCGCGCCGACCAGATCCATCACGCCGAAGGCAAGGACAACATCGACTGGCTGGTGCCGATCGTCGCCGACGCCGAGGCCGGCTTCGGCGGCGTGCTCAACGCGTACGAACTGATGGCCCACATGATCGAATCCGGTGCTGCCGGCGTGCATTTCGAAGACCAGCTGGCCAGCGCGAAGAAGTGCGGCCACATGGGCGGCAAGGTGCTCGTTCCGACGCAGGAAGCGGTGCAGAAGCTGATCGCTGCGCGTCTTGCGGCCGATGTCGCTGGCGTGCCGACCCTGATTGTCGCGCGTACCGACGCCATGGGTGCGGGCCTCGTCACGACGGACATCGACGAGAACGACAAGCCCTTCCTCACCGGCAAGCGGACGGTGGAAGGCTTCTACGAATCGAAACAGGGCATCGAGCAGGCGATCAGCCGCGGCCTGTCCTACGCGCCGTACGCAGACCTGATCTGGTGCGAGACGGCCACGCCCGACATGGAGCAGGCCCGCCGCTTCGCCGAGGCCATCCACGCGAAGTTCCCCGGCAAGAAGCTCGCCTACAACTGCTCACCGAGCTTCAACTGGAAGAAGAATCTCGACGAGAAGACCATCGCCACCTTCCAGAAGCAGCTGGGCGAGATGGGTTACGCGTTCCAGTTCATCACCCTGGCCGGCTTCCATGCACTGAACTACTCGATGTTCCAGCTGGCACGCGGCTACCGTGACCGTCAGATGGCGGCCTACGTGGAGCTGCAGGAAGCCGAGTTCGCTGCGGAGAAGGACGGCTACACCGCTGCCAAGCACCAGCGCGAGGTCGGTACCGGCTACTTCGACACCGTGAACCAGGTGATCTCTGGCTCATTCAGCTCGCTGTCGGCGCTGAGTGGCTCGACCGAAGAAGAACAGTTCCACCCGGCGTCCGCGGCATAAGCCGCGCACGCATACAGAACAGCAGCACGTGGGCCGCGCCTGCCGACAGAGGGG
>NZ_JBFUIT010000051.1:0-18505 GCF_056401735.1 Luteibacter sp. P4_D7_3 | reverse complement strand
GATCCTCAAAGGAACACCTCTATGAACGACTGGCTCGCGGCCCCCACTCGCGTCCCGGATGCGGCCACCGCCCAGCTCGCCCTGGCGCGCCAGGGCACGTTGACCAAGCCTCCCGGCTCGCTGGGCCAGCTCGAGGCCATCGCCGTGCAGCTGGCCAGCCTGCAGGGTCGTGAGCAGCCCCGCGCCGACCGCGTCTGGATTGCCGTCTTCGCGGGCGACCATGGCGTGACGGCGGAAGGCATCTCCGCGTTCCCGCAAGCGGTGACGGGCGAGATGCTGCGTAATTTCGCCCATGGCGGTGCGGCCATTGCCGTGCTCGCCCGCGAACTCAAGGCGACGCTGGAGGTGGTGAATCTCGGCACGGTGAACGATCCGGGCGACATCCCGGGCGTGCGCCGACGCATCATCGCTCCGTCCACCGCCAACTTCTGCACGTCCGCCGCCATGACCGAGGCGCAACTCGATGCGGCGTTCGCCGCGGGCTTCGCGAGCGTCGGCGAAGCCGTCAAGGCCAGCGCGCACATCTACATCGGTGGCGACATGGGTATCGGCAATACGACGGCGGCCAGCGCGCTCGCCTGTGCGCTGCTCGGCGAGGATCCCGCGATCCTCACCGGTGCGGGGACCGGGCTGAGTGCTGAAGGCATCGCACACAAGGTGCAGGTGATCCAACGCGCGTTGCAGCTGCACGTGGACGCTGACACTCCGCGCGAGCGCCTGCGCAGGCTCGGTGGATTTGAGATTGCAGCACTGGCTGGCGCGTTCGTCGCGGCAGCGCAGCGTGGCCTGCCTGTCCTCGTCGACGGCTTCATCACCAGTGTGGCGGCGCTGGCCGCGGTGAGGCTTCACCCGGACGTTCGATCCTGGCTGATCTTCGCGCATCGCTCGCAGGAACGCGGCCATGCACGCGTGCTGGCGGCGCTTGAGGCGGAGCCGTTGCTCGATCTCGGCCTGCGCCTTGGCGAAGCCAGTGGCGCGGCGGTCGCCGTGCCCCTGTTGCGGCTGGCGTGCGCGCTCCACAACTCGATGGCGACCTTCGCCGAAGCCGGTGTATCCGAGGCATGAGTATCGACTTGCTCAGGCACGGTGACACGGGGCAGCGCAGCTATCGCGGACAGCTGGACGATGCCTTGACCGATCTTGGTTGGACACAGCTTCGCGCATCCGTGGAAGGGCACGAGTGGGACCGCGTGGTGTCGTCGTCGATGTCGCGCTGTGCGCGCTTCGCCACGGAACTGGCCGAACGGCGAGGCTTACCGCTACGTCTCGATCCACGTCTGGCCGAATACCACTTCGGAGACTGGCAAGGCGTGCCCATCGAGGACATTGCGGAAAAGGACGGCGACGCGCTCGGTCGATTCTGGGCGGACCCCGTGGCGTATCCGCCGCCGGGTGCGGAGACCTTCGATGCTTTTCAGACACGTCTWACCGAAGCCCTGGCCGATGTGGCCAGGGAGGCCGCCGAGGCACGCGTGCTCGTGGTGACACACGGCGGCGCGATCCGCCTGCTGCGCTGCATCGCCGAAGATCGCAGCTTCGGGGATATGGCGGGCATCGACGTGCCGCACGCGTCCCTGCATCCGATTCTCTGGGGCTGATGATGAAGGGGCTGATCGTGGCCTTGGGATTTCTTACGCGGCTGCCCGTGCCGCGTATCGCCATCGATGCGCAGGCCCAGGCGGCCTCGCTGAAGTGGTATCCGCTGGTCGGACTGATCCTGGGCGCGCTACTGATCGGTGCTTTCGCGTTGTTGCATGTGATGCCCGCGCTGCCTGCGGCAGCGATCGTGCTCGTCGCATGGGTCGCCCTGACCGGTGCGTTGCATCTGGACGGCCTGGCCGACAGCGCCGATGCGTGGATAGGTGGCATGGGTGACCGTGAGCGCACCTTATCGATCATGAAAGATCCACGTAGCGGTCCCGCGGGCGTCGTCGCCCTGGTGCTGGTCCTGTTGCTCAAGATATCGGCGCTGGCGACGCTCAGGCATGCAGAGTGGTTGTTGCTTCCTCCGCTGCTCGGTCGCGCTGCGGTTGTCGCGTGGTTCCTGACCACCGATTACGTGCGCTCGCAAGGCCTTGGTGAGCCGTTACGAGGAGCGTCGGCGAACGGCTGCCGCGTTGCGTTGGCACTGACGGTGGCTTTCTGTGTATGTTTCAGCTGGGCCGGCCTCGTTGCGCTCGTCGCGGCATGCGTCACGGGCTGGGTGTGGAGGAGGGCAGTCATCCAACGCCTTGGCGGCTTCACGGGCGATACGGCGGGTGCGCTCGTTGAGATGGTCGAGGCTGTGGCCCTCGTCGCGTTGGTCGCGGCGCACGCATAACGCCGACCACAAGTTCTTGCGAGGTCTGCGCGTCGCCGCGAAGCAACCTTTGATACCGACCTGAGGAACTAACGCCGTTCCTCCTCTCGCAACCCTCCGCCGTCGCGGCCACGCCGCCGTCGCCCTACCTTGCCGGCCACACGCGCCTTTCAAAGAGGCCATTCTTTTCTACGGCTATCGAAACTTTTCGTTCGCATATTGCGACGCCGCATGACCGCGCTGACGGGGCTTTGCCGAAATTCGCTTGGCGGTTGATCTGGCTGCTGCACGCGCACATAATTCTAATAAAGGTAAGACGTCTTAACGTATTGACAGACGTCTTACGAGTTTCTAGCCTCCGTTTTCGTCGGGGCCAAGCGCGTGGGGGCGCTGGCGATCATGACAATGACGAATGGGGGGTGATTGAGATGAACCGTTTTTCGAAGAAGGCTCGTACGATGGCTTGGAAATGCACGATGGGATCGCTTTTTGCCGGCGCAGGTGCGCTGGGTGCGAGCTCGTCCGTGCATGCCACCGAGGGCGGCAATTCAACTTACGTGATCGGCGCACAGACGTTCCGCCAGGGCACGGTACCCGAGGGATTCGAGGTGCAGTCGTTCTCGGTGTTCTACGACGCCTCCCATTTTCGCGACGCCAAGGGCGGTGACCGCTTCGAGGATTTCTCCACCACGGTCGCCGTGGAAGCGATTCGCCTGTCCTACGGCATCCCGGAGGAATATACCCCGGGGTTCCATATCGGCTTCGCCGTGCTGAAGCCGTTCTTCTACATCGACACGTACCGCAAGCCACCGGGGAACGCACCCGCGACCCACGGCCATGACACGGGCCCGACCGATACCCTTGTCACGCCGTTCATCATCGGAAATGAATTCGACATTCCGGGGCTCGGCCACGTTGAGGAAGCGCTGAAACTCACCGCGAACGTGCCGGACGGCGACTACGACAAGACCCAGCCCATCAATGTCGGCCACCACTACTGGGCTTACCTGCCGAGCTACGGCGTCGAGGCTCATCCCGACGAGAAGACCTCGCTGGGGGTCAACATCACCTGGATGATCAACGAGACCAACAAGGCAACAAACTATCGCAGTGGCCAGGAAACGGTTACCGAGTTCGCTGCTATGCGCAAGGTGACCGACCACCTGTCACTCGGGCTGAATGGCTACTATTACCGACAGATCACCGCTGACAAGGAAGACGGGGAGATCTTCAACGGGGGCTTCTACGGTCGCGCCACCGCGATCGGTCCGCAGTTGCGGTACGCCATGCCGTTCGGTGGCGTCACGATGAAATGGCAGCATGAGTTCGACGTGCGTAACCGTCCCCAAGGCAACCGGTTCTGGTTGCAACTCGCGTTCAAGCTCTGATGCCATGCTGCGCCCGGATAGCCCTGTCTTCTTCCACACCGCGCGCTGGCGTGCGGTTCTTGCGGTACACGGGGTAACAACGTGAAAGAACTTATCGTGGGCATCACCGGAGCATCGGGCGCGATCTATGGCGTGCGTCTGCTCGAGGCCCTGCGCGGTCTCGATGACGTGCGCACCCACCTGATCGTTTCGCCTTCGGGCCTGCGCACACTCGAAGAAGAGACCGGCATGGATGCCGCGTCCCTGCGCGCTCTTGCCGATGTCCATTACAGCTACAAGGACATCGGTGCGGCCGTGTCGAGCGGCTCGTTCCGTACGGCCGGCATGATCGTCGCGCCGTGTTCGGTACGTACCTTGAGCGGCATCGCACACAGCTACGACGCCGACCTGCTCATCCGTGCCGCTGATGTCTGCCTCAAGGAACGACGTCGCGTGGTCTTGCTTCTGCGTGAGACACCGCTGCATGCAGGGCATATCGAGCTCATGGCGAAGGCGACCGCCGCCGGCGTGATCATCATGCCGCCCGTGCCGGCGTTTTATACGCGGCCGGTGACGATCGACGACATCGTCAACCAGACCGTGGCGCGAGCGCTGGATCTTTTCGATATCGACGTTGGCCTGGCCTTGCGCTGGACCGGCAGCCAGGCGCATGAGCGACGCGTCGCGGCATCTTCCAACGGCACCGATACGCCTACCCGGGGACATGCATGACTGCGCCAGGCACCACCGTTGAGCACCTGCTCGCCGACCGCCGGATCGGTGGATACCAGATCATCATCGCCGTCCTTTGCGGGCTCGCCGTTCTGCTCGACGGCATCAGCACCCAGTTGATCGGTTACGCCGCACCGGTGATGGGCAAGGCACTGCACCTGGCCCATGGGCAGCTCGGCAGCGCCTTCGCCGCCGGCCTGGTCGGCCTGTTGGTCGGCGGCCTGGCCTGCAGCGTGCTCGCCGACATTGCCGGGCGACGTCGCTTGCTGGTCGCCTCGACGGTGGTCTTCGGTACGTTCACGGTGGCAACCGGCTTCGCCCACGACCTGGACTCGCTGATCATGTGGCGTTTCCTGGCTGGCCTGGGTCTTGGCGGCGCCATGCCGATCGCGATCACCCTGACCGCGGAAGCCTCGCCAGCGCGGGCGCGCGGGCGCATGGTGATGATGATGTTCTGCGGATTTCCGCTGGGTGGTGCGCTGGCCGGCGTGCTGGCCTCGGCGATCCTGCCGACCTGGGGTTGGGAAATGCTTTTCTACGTGGGCGGCGTGTTGTCGCTTGTCGTGGCGGCAATCCTGCTCGTGGCGCTTCCCGAGTCGCTGCTTTTCCTGGTCAACCGGGGCGCGCCCGCGGCGCGGATAGCCGACTTGCAGCTTCGGCTGGCCCCGGGTAGCGAAGGTGTGCAGCTAGTGCCCTCGGCCCTTGAAGACCGCCACAAGCAGCCGGTAGCGGGTTTGTTCCGCGAAGGGCGCGCGCTGGGCACGGTGCTGATGTGGGTGATCTATTTCATGAGCCTGCTGGACATCTATTTCCTCGCCAGCTGGTTGCCGACGGTGCTCAGCGGCGGCGGGCATTCGACGCAGGGTTCTGTCATCGGCACGTCGATGATGCAGTTCGGCGGCGTCGCCGGCACCTTGCTCCTCGGACGGTTCCTCGATCGCCTCGACCCGTACAAGGTCCTCCTGGTGTCCTATATCGGTGCCACCGTGTTCATTGGCGTGATCGGCTATTCCGTCGCGGGTGGCCTGGTTCTCCCGGTGCTCTTCGTCGCCGGCTTCTTCCTGATCGGCGCGCAGTCAGGCCTGAGCGCACTGGCTTCCGCCTTCTATCCCACCAGTGGCCGCGCCACCGGGGTGGGCTGGGGCCTGGGCATCGGTCGCATCGGCTCCATCGTCGGCCCGGTGATGGGCGGCGTGCTGCTTGGCACCCACCTGGACCTGCCTTCGATGTTCCTGCTGGTCGCCGTGCCGACTCTGGTCGCCGCGCTGACTGTCTTCGTGATGGGCCTCACCCGCCCGCGCTCCTCCATTCCCCTCGCCAAGACCAGCATCAAGGAGTAACCGACGCATGTCCGATGTAGCTTCGACCCGTGCCAACCCACCGTATGTGGACCTTCGCGAATTCATCGAGCGCTGCGAGGCGGCCGGTGAACTGATCCGCATGAAGGGCGTCGACTGGAACCTGGAGATGGGTGCCCTCGCCGAAATCGTCAATCACAAGCGCCCCGAAGCACCGGCGGTGCTGTTCGAGGACATTCCGGGATATCCGGCCGGCATGAGTGTGCTCTCCGGTGCGACCAATTCGTCGAAGCGGCTCGCGTTGACCCTGGGTTTCCCCGAGCCGGAACATCCGCTCGACGTGGTGCGGGCCTACCGCGACCGCATGAAGATCCACAAGCCGATTGCCCCGCGTGAAGTCGAGACCGGTCCGATCTTCGACGTGATCGACCGCGACGACGAGGTCAATGTGCTGAAATTCCCGGTACCGTTCCTGCACGAGGAAGACGGTGGCCGCTACATCGGTACGCACGACTTCGTCATCATGCGCGATCCCGAAGAGAACTGGGTCAACGCGGGCACTTACCGCGTTATGGTGCACGACGAGAAGTCGGTTGGCCTGTGGATGTCGCCAGGCAAACATGGCCGGCAGATCCGCGAGAAGTACACCGCACGCGGCGAGGCCACGCCGGTACTGATCTGTGTCGGCATGGATCCGCTGTTGTTCCTGGCCAGCGGCAACGAAATCCGCTTTGGACTTTCCGAATACGATTACGCCGGTGGTCATCGTGGCCTGCCGTTCGACACGGTCAAGAGTGAGCTTTACGGCTTGCCGATGCCTGCGCACGCGGAAATCGTTCTGGAAGGCGAGATCGTTCCGGGCGACAACAAGCTCGAGGGGCCGTTCGGTGAGTTCACCGGCTACTACGCGAGTGAGCAGAGCGAACAGCCGGTGGTCCGCATCCGCCGCGTTTACCATCGCCGCAACCCGATCCTGACCATCGCCACGCCGTTGCGGCCGCCCTCGGACTTCTCCTTCAGCAAGTGCGTGACCAAGTCCGGCATGATCTGGGACGAAGTCGAGCGCGCCGGCCTGAACGGCGTGACCGGCGTGTGGTGCCACGAAGCCGGCGGCGCGCGCATGTTCAATGTCATCGCGATCAAGCAGGCCTTCGCCGGACACGCGCGGCAGGCAGCGATGCTTGCGGCCAACTGCCAATCGGGATCCTATCTGGGCCGTTTCGTGGTCGTGGTCGACGACGATGTCGACCCCAGCGATATGTTCGACGTGATGTGGGCGATGTGCACGCGCTGCGACCCCGAAACAGACATCGATATCCTTCGCCGGATATGGAGCGGGCCGCTCGATCCCATCGTCGATCGCGGGTCCTCGACCAGCTCTCGTGCGGTGATCGATGCCTGCCGTCCGTTCGAACGGATCAAGGAGTTCCCGAAGGTGGCCCGGGGCAGCAAGGAATTGCTGGCGAAGGTCGAGGCCAAGTTCGCCGATATCCTGAGCCGGATATGAGCATGATGCCACCTGCCGATCCCGTGAGCCTGCCCGAAGGCTGGCTTGGCCTGTTCGACGGCGAGCGCCTGGGCGAGCGCGCGGGCGACTCGGCGGTGCTGGCGACCACGGACGGGGAGGRCTGGCCACACCTGTCCKTCCTCAGCGTGGGCGAGGTGTTGGCGAGCGATACGTCCCGGCTGTACTTCGCCACATGGGCTGGGTCGCGCAGCACCGCCAACCTTCGCCGGACCGGCCAGGCATCGCTGTTCGCGGCGGTGGGTGGCGCGGTGTGGGAGKCGCGCTTGCATGTGCGTCTGCTCGATGGCGATGCCGGTGCACTGGCGGTCTCGGCCGCGGACGTGGTCGCCGTTCGCAAGCATGCCGCGCCCTACGCGAGCGCGCTAGGCATGGTGTCCTTCAGGTTGGATGACCCGGCTGAGGCGATCGCGCGCTGGGAACGCCAGATCTTGCTATTGCGCCGTTTCGCTGAGGCGGGCACGGAGTAAAGCCTCATCCCGTGATGTTTGACAGCTAACTTCCAGCGTTCGCATAATCAAAAATACACAGACGTCTGATGATATGACGACTGATCGATAGACGGATCAGTGCAGGAGATCGACATGACCAACGCACAAACCACTCCCAACGCCGAACGCCAGGACTTCTACCAGCGACTGACACCACACCAGATGGCGCCGCTATGGGAAAGCCTGCATGCGCTGGTTCCACGCCAGCCGAACACGCCGGTGCGCGCATACAAGTGGGATTACGACAACGACGTGCGCCCGTATCTGATGGAGTCGGGCTCATTGATCACGGCGCGCGAAGCGGAACGCCGCGTGCTGATGCTCATGAATCCCGGGCTAGGCGGCAAGGCAGCGATCACCCAGAGCCTGTACGCCGGCCTGCAGCTGATCCTTCCCGGAGAAGTAGCGCCGGCACACCGGCACACGCAGAGCGCGCTGCGCTTCATCGTCGAAGGTCGCGACGCGTACACCGCGGTGGCCGGCGAGAAGACGCTGATGCGCCCAGGCGACCTGGTGATCACACCCAAGTGGACCTGGCACGACCATGGCAATGACAGCGACAAGCCGATGGTCTGGCTGGACGCGTTGGATATTCCCCTGGTCGCATTCTTCGACACGGGCTTTGCGGAGCCGGCCGCCGCCGAGCGCCAGGACGTCTCGATTCCGCTGGGCGACAGCAACGCGCGCTATGCGAACAACCTGTTGCCAGTGGACTGGACGCCGCCCAACCAGAACTCGCCGATCTTCAACTATCCCTATGCGCGCACCCGTGAGTCGCTGGGCGTGCTCGCCGGAAACGGCGGCATCGACCCGCACCATGGTTTCAAGATGCGCTACGTGAACCCCGCCACCGGTGGCCACGTCACCCCGACCATCGCCGCCTTCATCCAACTGCTGCCGGCCGGCTTCAAGGGCGCCCCCTATCGCTCCACCGACGGCACCGTGTACTCGGTGGTGGAAGGTGAGGGCGAGACACGGATCGGTGATGAGCTGATCCGCTGGAAGCCGCGCGACGTCTTCGTCGTGCCGAGCTGGGCCGAACACTCGCATCACGCCGACAGCGAAGCCGTCCTCTTCAGCTTTTCCGACCGCTGCGTGCAGGAAAAGCTCGGCCTGTGGCGCGAACTGCGCTCGGTCGCCTGATCACGACCTCACCTTGGAGTTTCTTTCATGAGCTATGTCATCGATCCGCCTGCGATTCCGACCGTCCCCGTTGAGGGCGGCGGCGATTTCCCCGTTCGTCGCATCTGGTGCGTGGGCCGTAACTACGCCGAGCATGCCCGCGAGATGGGACACGATCCGTATCGTGAAGTGCCGTTCTTTTTCATCAAACCCGGCGATGCGATCGTGCACGACGGCGCGACCATCCCGTACCCGTCGATGACCAACGATGTGCACCACGAGATCGAGCTCGTGGTCGCGATCGGTAAGGGCGGTCGCAACATCGAGGCGGCCAAGGCGCATGAGCACGTCTACGGTTACGCGACGGGCATCGACCTGACGCGCCGCGACCTGCAGAACGCAGCCAAGAAGGCTGGCCGCCCGTGGGAAATGGGCAAGGCCTTCGATCGGTCTGCCTTGATCGGCACGATCAGCAAAGCCGACCCCAGCCAGCCGCTTGAGAAGGCTGCGATCTGGATCACCGTCAACGGCGACGATCGTCAGCGCAGCGACGTGGCCAAGCTGATCTGGAGCGTTACCGAGGTGATCGGTCATCTGTCGCAGTACGTCGAACTCGCTCCGGGCGACCTGATCTACACCGGTACTCCCGAAGGCGTGAATGCCGTGGTTGCCGGCGATGTCATGCACGGCCATATCGATGGTCTGCACGACCTGACCATCACGATCGGGGAAGCACAGGCATGACCCATGTCGCGATCGCGGGCGGCGGCATCGCCGGCCTGGCCCTTGCACTCAACTTGCACGAGCGCGGCATTTCCTGCCGAGTCTACGAGGCAGCGCCCGCGATGCGCGAACTCGGTGTAGGCATCACCCTGTTGCCGCACGGCATGCGCGAGCTGACCGCGCTTGGCCTGCAGGACGAGTTGCGCGCGGTAGCCATCGAAAACCGTGCGAGTGCCTTCTACAACCGTTTTGGTCAGCGCATCTATAGCGAGCCGCGCGGTGTGCACGCCGGGTATGCCTATCCCGAACTCGGCATCCACCGGGGACGTCTGCACATGCTTCTGTATCGCAAGGTGCTCGAGCGAATGGGGCCGGAAGTCATCGTCACCGGGCGCCGCGCCACCGGCGTCAGCGAGGTCGGCGACAAGGCGGTCCTGCACCTGCAGGACGTCGCCACGGGTCAGTCGGTCGACTCGGTCGAGGCTGATGTGGTGATTGCTTGCGACGGGGTCAATTCGGCCATACGCAAGCAGTTCTATCCTGAGGAGACCGTCGCGTTCACCGGTATCAACACCTGGCGCGGCACGACCCGGCGAAAGCCGATCCTGGACGGCCGGACCTACGTTCGCATCGGCTCGCTCAAGCACTGCAAGCTCGTGGTCTATCCGATCGTCGACGACATCGACGGTAGTGGCGACCAGCTGATCAACTGGGTCGCCGAAGTGCAGACGGGCGCGCACATCATCAATGACTGGAACAAACCCGGTCGCCTCGAGGACTTCTTGCCGAACTACGCCGCCTGGCAGTTCGACTGGCTGGACGTGCCTGCGCTGATCAGCGGCGCCGAGCACGTATTTGAATACCCGATGGTCGACAAGGACCCGGTCGAACGGTGGACCTTCGGCCGGGTCACATTCACGGGTGATGCCGCCCATCCGATGTATCCGCGAGGGTCCAATGGGTCGGCGCAGGCCCTTATCGACGTGCGGACCCTCGCCGACCTTATCGCCGCGGGTGATCCGGTCGCTGCCTTGAAGGCTTACGAAGACGTGCGCCGCGAGGTTACCGGCAAGGTGGTGCTGACCAACCGTTCCACCCCGCCGGACTTCATCAATATCCGTGTCGAGGAACTGACCGGCGACCAACCCTTCGAGGATCTGGACAAGCTGATCACCCAGGAAGAGCTCCGCGCCCTGTCCGATCAATACAAGCGGGTGGCCGGGTTCGGTCTGGCGGACTTACGGTGAAGAACACGGAGGAGGGCACTCGTATGGTTCGGCTCCACGGCTACTTTCGTTCGTCGTCCGCGTTTCGGGTGCGCATCGCACTCAACCTCAAGGGAATCGGTTACGAGCAGGTGCCCTATCATCTGCAACGTGGCGAGCAGCGCAGTCCGGCCATGCTTGCGCTCAACCCGCAAGGCATGGTTCCGGCGCTGGAGATCGACGGCAACGTCCTGACCCAGTCCATGGGGATCGTCGAATACCTCGACGAAACCCGCCCCTCGCCACCGCTTCTCCCGGGGGACGCGGCGGGGCGTGCACGGGTACGCGCGCTGGCCCAGGTCATCGGCTGCGACATCCATCCTATCGACAATTTGCGCGTGTTAACCTACCTGCGTCAGAAGCTGGGTCAGCCGGAGCCGGAGGTCGCTGCCTGGTTCAATCACTGGGTCGCCGCCGGTTTCGATGCACTGGAAACGATGCTCTCGGTCAGCGCAGGGACGGGTACGTATTGCCATGGCGAAACGCCAGGGCTGGCGGATATCTGTCTGGTTCCGCAGGTGGCGAACAGTGGTCGCTTCGGCCTCGACCTGACGCCATGGCCGACCATCCATCGGATCTACGCCGCCTGCGTGGCCCTGCCGGCGTTCGAACGGGCACTCCCAGGGAACCAGCCCGATGCCGAATAAAATTCCTAGGCCTAAGGCGACAGAAACGCGTGGCAGCCGCGCGCCAAAATCGCATACTACGCTCATGGAAAAAGACAAGATGGCCCGTTCGGCGGGCACCGACATCAGCGACCTGAACGTTCTCTACAGCCGTCCGGGCTTCCTGCTTCGCCGTGCGCACCAGATCGGTGTCTCGATGTTCATGGAGGAAACCGCGACACTCGGGGTGACCACTACTCAGTACGGCATCATGTACATCCTGCGTGCGCGGCCCGGGATCGACCAGGTCACGCTGGCAGGGCTGATCGGGCTCGATCGCTCGACCACCGGGTTGGTCGTCGGCAAGCTCGAGGACGCCGGCTTCGTCGTTCGCGTCGCCGACGAGGTGGACCGCCGGCGCAAGACGCTGAAGCTCACCGCGGACGGCGTCGCCATGATGCGGCGGCTGGCCAAGCCGGCAGAACGCGCCCAGGCGCGCGTCCTCGAGCCGTTCAACGCACGCGAGCGCGAGCAGTTCCTGGCGCTGCTTTCTCGCTTTGTCGAGACGTACAACGGTGTCGTGCGTACGCCGCTCAATCCTGAGTAGCGCGGCAGGGGTAGCTCAGACAGGTCCTACACGTGGGTGACAGCATGCTCCAGTACGAAGGCTCCTTGTGGCTCTCCGATGGTGCACGGCGCTGGGGTGGGCTGGACCGTGTGGAACTGCTGTCCCAGATTGGACAGACCGGGTCGATTACCGCGGCCGCCAAGGCCGTCGGCATGAGTTACAAGGGAGCGTGGGACGCGGTCGAGGCCATGAACAACCTCGCTGGTGAGCTGCTTGTGTCGCGCGCGACGGGCGGCAAAGGCGGCGGCGGAGCAAGACTCACCGCACGCGCCGAGCGCCTGATTGCCTCCTTTCGCAGCATCGAAGCGGCCCATCGCCTGTTCGTCGGGCATCTTGCATCGCTCGGGCAAGAGGCGACCGATGACATCCATCTCTTGAGGCATCTGACCATGCGAACGAGTGCAAGAAACCAGCTTGCCGGCGTCGTCGATCAGGTCCAACAGGGCGCGGTCAACGACAGCATCGCCATCCGGACCACGGGCGGCGCTACGCTCATTGCGACGGTGACCCGCGAGAGTACGGACAGCCTGGCCCTGGCTCCCGGGCGCCCCGTCATCGCTCTCATCAAGGCAAGCTGGATCCTTCTCGGGCTGCCGGGGGAAGGGCGTTTGTCCGCCTCCAACCAGCTGCCTGGCAAGGTGGCCCGGATCCATCCCGGCGCTGTAAATATGGAGGTGACCGTGGATATCGAGGGCGGCGGGACGATCACTTCCATCATCACCAAGGACAGCGTCCAGAACCTTGGCCTAGTCGAAGGCCTGGCCGTGCTGGCCATCTTCGATGCTGCTTCCGTCATCGTCGGTGTCACCGACTGATTCGAGATAGCGCTTAGGCGCGTCTACGTTAACCGGGCGCGCAAAAGGTTGCGCTCGAGCTATCACATCTCCTTATGCCTCCTATACCGAGCAACGATTTCAGCTCAGGTGGGGTGTGGTCGAGAATGGCCGTTCGATTGATTACGTGACTCATACGAGACATATCAATTGATCGTGTCTATTGATGACGTAGGAGAAAAAACGATGGTCAAGTCGAGTAGCCAGAAGTTCATCGCGCGAAATCGCGCTCCGCGCGTTCAGATCGAATACGACGTCGAACTCTACGGCGCCCAGAAGAAGGTCAGCATCCCGTTCGTGATGGGGGTCATGACCGACCTCTCCGGCGCGAGCGCCAGCGACCTGCCGCCGGTCGAGGAGCGCAAGGCGCTGGAGATCGACGTCGACAACTTCAACGATCGCCTTGAATCGATCCGGCCCACGGTGTCGTTCAATGTCCCAAACACGCTGACTGGCGAGGGCAACCTGGCCGTTCAGATGCGTTTCGGTCATCTCGACGACTTCTCACCGGCGGCGATTGCCCGCCATGTCGAGCCGCTGGCGAAGCTTCTCGAAGCACGCACGCAGTTAGCCAACCTGGGCACCTACCTGGACGGTAAAGCCGGCGCCGAGAAGCTGATCGCGCAAGCGATCCAGGATCCGGCGCTGTTGGCGGCGCTTGCCGCGACGCGTCCGGTGACCACCGACACGAAGGAGGACTGACCGATGGCGACCACGCAGACCCAGGCCGCTGAGGCCCTCGTCGAAACCACCGAGGGCGGTGACTTCGCCGCCTTGCTCAGCAAGGAATTCCGTCCGAAGAGCGAGCGCGCTCGTGCCGAGGTGGAATCCGCTGTCCGTACGCTGGCCGAGCAGGTGCTCGACCGCGCAGACATCGTTTCCGACGACGTCACGCAGACAATCAACGCCTATATCGCCGAGATCGACCGCAAGCTCAGTGAGCAGGTGAACCTGATCCTGCACCATCCTGATTTCCAGAAGCTGGAGGGCGCCTGGCGCGGGTTGCACCACCTGGTGTCCAATACCGAGACGGATCCGCAACTGAAGATCCGCGTGATCAACCTGTCCAAGAACGACCTCGGTCGTACGCTCAAGCGCTACAAGGGCACGGCGTGGGACCAGAGCCCCATCTTCAAGAAGGTGTACGAAGAAGAATACGGCCAGCTCGGTGGGGAACCCTATGGCTGCCTGATTGGCGATTACTACTTCGATCATGGCCCGCAGGATGTCGAACTTCTGCGCGGCATGGCCCAGGTGGCTGCGGCCTCGCACGCCCCGTTCATCGCTGCCGCTGCGCCGGGGCTGCTTGGCATGGACGGCTGGAGTGAGCTCGCCAACCCGCGCGACCTCGCCAAGATCTATTCGACACCTGACTACGCGGCATGGCGATCGCTGCGTGACAGCGAGGACGCGAAGTACGTCGCCCTGACCATGCCGCGCACGCTGTCGCGACTGCCTTACGGCGCCAAGACCGATCCGGTGGAGGAGTTCGACTTCGAGGAAGACACCAGCGGTGCCGACTCGACGAAATACACCTGGCAGAACGCCGCCTATGCGATGGGCGTGAACATCAACCGCTCGTTCAAGCAGTACGGCTGGTGCACGCGCATTCGCGGCGTGGAGTCGGGTGGCACGGTGGACAACCTGCCGGCGCACGTCTTCCCGACCGACGACGGCGGCGTGGACATGAAGTGCCCAACTGAAATCGCCATCACGGATCGCCGCTCGGCCGAGCTGGACAAGATGGGCCTGATGCCGGTCGTCCACCGGAAGAACTCCGACATGGCTGCCTTTATCGGTGCGCAGTCGCTGGCACGTCCGGAGGAGTATGACGATACGGATGCCACGGCCAACGCGGCACTGAGCGCGCGGTTGCCTTACATGTTCGCCTGCTCGCGGTTCGCTCATTACCTCAAGTGCATCGTGCGGGACAAGATCGGCTCGTTCAGCACACGCGAGCAGATGCAGGACTGGCTGACCCGCTGGATCCTCAACTACGTCGATGGCGACCCGGTCAATTCCAACGAAGAGACCAAGGCACGCAAGCCGCTCGCCGCGGCGCAGGTGGTCGTTGAGGAAGTGGAGGGCAATCCCGGTTACTACACCTCCAAGTTCTACCTCAAGCCGCACTACCAGCTCGAAGGCCTCACGGTCTCGCTGCGCCTGGTTGCCCGCCTGCCGTCCGGCAAGGCTGCCTGAGTCCTTCCCTAATTACGCGTCAAACGAGGAAAAGCGTTCATGGCTTTTGACATGCATCTCAAGTTCGGCCCCGGTCAGGTAAAGATCGAGGGCGCTTCCAACCACGCAAAGCACAAGGACCAGGTGCCGATCATCGCGTGGTCGTGGGGCGCCAGTAACTCGGGCAACCTGCATACCGGCGCGGGCTACGCGTCCGGCGGCAAGGCCAATGTGCAGGACATCACGATCACCAAGTTCGTCGACTCCTGCTCTAACGCGCTGCTTAACGCCGTGTGCACCGGTGCCCGCGTCGACAGCGCCACGCTCTACGTCACCAACGCCACCGGCGAGCAGACTGACTTCGTCACCATCGAGCTGACCGAGGGCGTGATGATCACCTCGGTGTCCACCGGTGGCAGCGGCGGCGACGAGCGCCTGACAGAGAACATCACCCTGCATTTTGGCAAGTTCAAGTACTCGTTCCAGCCCCAGGACGACAAGGGCAAGGCGACGGGCGGCACCAAGGACTTCACCTACGACATGCAGCAGGTGAAGGGCACGGCCTGATCGCAGCATGGCTGAGCTGACCACCC
The DNA here is from genome assembly GCF_056401735.1 of Luteibacter sp. P4_D7_3. Lineage (NCBI taxonomy): Bacteria > Pseudomonadati > Pseudomonadota > Gammaproteobacteria > Lysobacterales > Rhodanobacteraceae > Luteibacter > Luteibacter sp. P4_D7_3. The sequence goes on along the minus strand of NZ_JBFUIT010000051.1, from coordinate 2,846 downwards.
AGGAGCGGCTGCAACCTTCGTTATTGGATCGGTTGCGCGACGACGAACCCCACGTCGCGCAGGAAAGCCGGGACAAGCGCGTCATCACGGCGGCGCGCCTGCGCGAATACGTCGTGCGTGACCTGGGCTGGTTGTTCAACTGTACGCGGCACTGGTCATCGGATGAGCTGGCTGGGATGCCGTATGTCGAGGCTTCTGTCCTCGACTACGGCATCCCGGACCTGACCGGTGCTGCCATCGCAGGGCTGGATATCGAAGTGCTTCGTCAGCGCATCCGCGCGGCGATCGCAAACTTCGAGCCTCGTCTGGACCCCGCCACGCTGCACGTCGATGTCCGGGCCGACACTGCGCGGATGGACCGCCTGACGCTGTCCTTCAGCATCGAATCGACGATGTGGGCGCAACCGTTGCCCCTCAACCTTTACCTGAAGACCGAGGTCGACCTGGAAACCGCACGTTTCAGTGTCTTCGACGGCCTCGGCTGAGCCCATGGATCCCAGACTCCTCCGTTACTACAACCAGGAACTCCAGCACGTCCGTGAAACGGGTGCCGAGTTCGCCAGCGCGTATCCCAAGATCGCCGGCCGCCTGGGCATGGAGGGCATGGAGTGCGCGGATCCGTATGTAGAGCGTCTGCTGGAAGGCTTCGCCTTCCTGTCCGCGCGCGTCCACATGAAGATGGATGCACAGCATCCTGTCTTCACCCAACACCTGTTGCGCATGCTTTACCCGCAGTACCTCGCGCCGGTGCCGTCGATGACGGTGGTTGAGATGTCGCCAGACAGCGGCGAGACCCTGCCGGGCGAAGGCCATCTCGTGCCGCGCGGCACCGCACTACGTAGCCAGATCGGTTTCGGCGAGCGCACGGCGTGCGAGTACCGCACCGCCCATGCGGTGAACCTGCTGCCTCTGTCGCTTGACGAGGCACGCTATTTCTCCAGTCCTGCCGCGATCGCAGCGGCGGGTCTGGGCGTGCCGCCAGGGAGCAGCCCGCGCGCGGCATTGCGCGTGCGCTTCAAACTTGACGCCGGCGTCCAGCTGGATGCGCTCGCTTTCGATGAACTGCCCGTGTTCTTTGCCGGTACCGGTGACCTTGCCAGTCTGCTGTACGAACAGGTGCTGGGTAACGGCATGGGCTTTTCCGTCGTCGCAGGCGATGCCGTCCGACACACGACGCAGGCGAGCATCGAGCCGCGGGGTTTCACCGACGCGGAGGCGCTCCTGCCGGTAAGCGATCGCTCGTTCAGCGGCTACCGCCTGCTGCAGGAATACTTCGCTTGCCCGCAACGCTTCCAGTTTGCGGCGTTCACCGGGCTGCGCCGTCTCCTTCCGAGGTCCAGTGCGACGGTGTTCGACATCGTGATCTGGCTGGACCGCGCCGCGGCCCGGCTGGACAAGGCGGTCGATGCCTCGTACCTGCGTCTTTTTTGCACACCGGCGATCAACCTTTTTCCGCGGCGATCCGATCGTGTCCACCTTCGCGAGGGCGCCGCCGAGTACCACGTGCTTGCTGACCGCACGCGGCCGATGGACTTCGAGGTGGTCGACGTCGAGGACGTGCAGGGATTCGGCGACAGCCAGGAGCCTGAGCAGAGCTTCTTCCCGTTCTATGGCGGCAATGCGCGGACATGGCATCAATCCGCGGCAGCGTTCTACACGCTGCGTCGCGAACCGCGCGTGGCGTCGCAGCGGCAACGCCGTGAAGGGTCGCGTTCGAGCTATGTCGGCGGCGAAGTCTTTCTCGCGCTGGTCGATGGACGCGAGGCGCCGTACGCAAGCAGCCTGCGCCAGTTGGGCATGCGCTTGCTGTGCACTAACCGGGATCTGCCGTTGCATATGCCGGTGGGGAAGGGTGCGACGGATTTCATGCTCGACACCGACGCGCCCGTGCGTTCGATCCGCTGCGTGGCAGGGCCGACGCGCCCACGCGCCGCGATGGCGGAGGGGCAGGGCGCGTGGAAGCTGATCAGTCACCTGCAACTGAATTACCTCTCGCTGCTGGAACACGACGACGGCGCGGCTGCGCTGCGCGAGATGCTCCTTCTCTATAGCGACGAGTACGACGCGTCCTCGCGCCGCCTGATCGAGGGGCTGCGCGACGTACGCTCGGCACCCATCGTGCGTCGCCTTCCCATCGAGGGACCGGTCACCTATGGCCGCGGCCTCGAGATCCGCCTGACCTGTGAGGACCGCGCCTTCGAAGGCACTGGCGCCTTCCTGTTCGGCTCGGTCATGCAGAACTTCTTCGCCCGGTACGTTTCGTTGAACTCCTTCACCGAGACCGTGCTGCATACCCATGAACGCAACGAGGTAGCACGGTGGACGGCTCGCTCCGGCACGCGCCCGATTCTTTAGGGCTGCTCGACGCGCTGCGTGCCGACCCGTCGTCGTTCGACTGGTTCGAGGCGTTGCGGCGGGTTGAGTGCGTCTATGCCGACCATCCAAGGCTCGGCCATTCCGTGCGTCCGGCGGACGACGCTGTGCGCCTCGCGCACACGCCGTCGCTCGGGTTTGCCGCGCGAACGATCGATCGCGTCGAGACCGATGGTGAACGACCGCCGCGAATCCACAGCCTGATGCTGGGCCTGTGGGGTCCCAACGGCGCCTTGCCCTTGCACCTCACCGAATACACCCTGGAGCGTGAGCGACTGGCGCGCGACGGCACGTTCACCGCCTTCGCCGATGTGTTCCATCACCGCATGCTCAGCCTGTTTTATCGGGCGTGGGCCGACGCGCAACCGACGGTGCAGATGGATCGACCCGGGGACGATGCCTTCGCGCACTTCCTCGGCGCGCTGGTGGGTATCGACAGTCCGTCGCTGGCTGGACGCGACGCACTACCGGAC
>NZ_JBFUIT010000050.1:0-18568 GCF_056401735.1 Luteibacter sp. P4_D7_3 | reverse complement strand
ACATCGGGCTGATCAGTGCGCCGGGGCGTCGCGGCTTGCGGCGCCGCAGGCCTGGCGAAGCCAGTCGTTCACGACGTCCAGGTCGGTCACGATGCCTGCGCAAAGGCGGCGCAGTTCGGCCGACGGCTGCTGCAGGTCGGGCACCATGATCGTCGGCAGTCCGGCAGCCACGGCCGAGCGCACGCCGGCCTGGGAGTCCTCGAGGGCAAGGCAGCAGTTGGCCGGCTTGTTGAGGATGCGCGCCGCGCGCAGGTAGGGATCGGGGTAGGGCTTGCAGCGCTCRCAGTCTCCCGCCGCCACGAGGGCGTCGAAACGGTCACGTAGGCCAAACTTCTCAAGATGATGGATAGCCGTGCCATGGGACGAGGAGGTGGCGATGGCGCGGGGCAGGCCGAACTCATCCAGGGTGTCCAGCAGGGCGGTCACGCCGGGTTTCAGCCGGAGGTCGGTGTCGAACATGGCGTGGTAACGCTCGGAAGCGCCTGTCCATACGGCGTCGAGGTCAACCTCGTCGCCCACGTATTCGCGAAGCAGCATGCGCGCCRCATGACCGTGGAGGCCGACCATCCGCTGGCACAGCGACAGGGGGATGTGGATGCCGACGTCCGAGGCCGCGGCAAGCAGGGCATCGCGGTACAGCGCTTCGGTATCGAAGAGCACGCCGTCGAGGTCGAAGACGATCGCCTGCGGTGTCGCCGGAAAACGGACCATGCCAGCCCCCTTTCAAAACAGCATTGCCGCGCTCGTATGGCCGGCTTCATCCCGAAAATAACCCGCTTTGTGGCAGTGCGCCATAGTCCGAATAGGTCATTTCGGCAGTGGAAACGTTTGCGTTCCCCGGCGGCAGCGGCGACGCTTGTCTGATGAGCCATTCGGAACCCATTTGCCCATGAGAAAACGCAGGATGCTCGCCCGAACTTTCGCGGGAGCCCTGGCGGGCGTGCTGCTGTTCCTCTCCGGCGCCTGGGGGGCTATCGCCTTGTTCTACCAGCTGCCCGGTCCGGTACCCGCCCGCGCGACGGGTGCCGTGCTCTGGAGCGTGCTTTACGTCGGCCTGCTGCTCGCCCTGTTCGGCTGGCGGGTGTGGTGGGCGCCGATCGCCCTGGGGGTGGCCCTGGCGTTGCTCATCGGCTGGTGGATCACCATCCAGCCCCGCAACGACCGCGTCTGGTCGGACGATGTGGCTCGGCTTCTTTCAGGGGAGGTCCATGGATCCCACGTCACCCTGCACAACGTACGCGACTTCGACTGGCGCACCGACGACGATTACGACGCGCGCTGGGAAACGCGTGACTACGATCTCGATCACCTGGTGTCGGCCGACGCGATTCTCTCTTACTGGTCGAGCGAGGCGATCGCGCACGCCATGCTGTCCTTCGGCTTCGACGACGGCCGCCACGTGGTCTTCTCGATGGAGATCCGTCGGGAGAAAGGCGAGGCATTCTCGGAGGTCGGGGGCTTCTTCAAGCAGTTCGAGCTGGTCCTGATCGCCGCCGACGAGCATGACATCGTGCGCGTGCGGACCAACGTGCGCGGCGAGGACGATTACGTCTTCCCGCTGCGGATGCCGAAAGACGCGATGCGTTCGCTGTTCCTTTCGTACGTGACGGCAGCCAACGAGCTGGTGCAGCACCCGCGCTTCTACAACACGGTGACGTCGAACTGCACGACCATCGTCTATCGCATGGCGCGGCGCATCGACAGTGGCCTTCCGTTCGATATCCGCCTGCTGTTGACCGGCTACCTTCCTGGCTACCTGAGGGACAACGGCGCGCTCGACAGTCGGCTTTCCACCGACGAATGGCGGCGGCTCGGGCGAATCACCGACCGGGCGAGGGCCACCCGACCGGGCGACGACTTCTCGGCGATCATTCGCGAGGGCGTGCCGCCCGCGCAGGTTCCATCACCGGCTCAGTCGCCGTCGTCGGGTGCCTCGACCTTGTAACCCTTTGCCTTGAGCGCCGCGAGGTAGCCGTCGTCGCCGAGGAGGTCCTCGATCGGCACGATGGCGACGGCCTGGGTGTCGTGGGTCATGGCGGTGTCCACCACGGCGAGCCACGCGTTGCGTACGGCCTTGGGTATGTCGGTCAGGCCGATCCGTTGCGCCACGCCGCCGTCGGTGACGGCATCGAGGCAGGCCGCGCGCTGTTTCGCCGTGCGGTCGTCGCGGAGCGCAGCGATATCGCCGGTGGCCCATGCATTGCCGCGCCGGGTCATGTCGGCGAGCTGGGCATCGATGTTGTCGACACTGAGGGTGAAGCAGGAGAGGTCGTCCAGCGTCGAACGCTTGAACTCCTTCACGGCCTTGCGCGGGTCGTCGACCATCAGCGTGTACTGCACGGGTGTCTGCTTGACGTTGTACTTGGTGGCGATGGCCACGACGGTTCGCGTGATGACACCGGCCTTGCCCAGGCCGGTTTTCTTGACGGCGTTCTTGTATAGCTCGACCACGGCGAAGATCGGACGGTAGCGCTCCACGGAACGATCGTCCCCGATGTAGCGCGTCTTCACCGTGAGCCAGCGCGCGTAGACATCCGGCGGCACGGTTTCCTTGAGGGTCGCACCGTCCGGCGCATTGCGGACACCGATCAGGGAGGGCAGCAGTGCGAGCTTGCCGAAGAAACCGACATTGGGTTTGATGTCCACCTTGGGCGGAAGGATCAGCTCGCTGGAATGGGCGAGGGCGTCGTCGATGTCGTCCGACTTCCAGGTCATGTTCTGCGGCAGGGGTGACAGGCTCCCCAGAATCAGCAGGGTGTGCTCGCCGCGGGTCACCTTCCAGAGGCCCGGCCCGGGTTGCACGCCACTGACCGTCACGGTCTCCAGGGTGGGTACGCTGCTCGCGGGCGCTGGCGGGGGCGTCGTCTGGGCGCGAGCGCTGCCCGCGTCGGCCAGGCCAAAGAGGAAGGGCAGGGCAAGGAGGAGGCGGGTGGTCGTCATCGGCGAAGTCTAGACGAACGCGCTTACCTGTCGCCTGCCCTTGGTCGTAGCCGCTGGCCTTGCGTTCACGTCCGTTAACGCCTCCCGCCGTGATTCCGGCGTGAAGGAAATAGTGCGTCATCCTTCCATTGTGGGGGCATTCGCGAACGGATAATCTTGCCCATCCGTCGCGTCCGTAACAACTCAGGGTTGCCCACCGATTCATGGCACTGGTGATCTACGACATTCCGTTCAGTCCCGATCTCGCCGGGCTATGGCACGTGCAGATGAACGGTGTGCCGATGGAAAATTTCGAAACCCGCGTGGGTGCGATCGCCTACGCCGTGCAGCAGTCCAAGTTGCTGGGCGTCCAGAACGGCCTGCAGGTGCTGGTTTCGGTCGAAGGGGCCGATGGGATCTGGCGTGAATTCGAGTCGAACGCGAAGCGTCCGGTGAGCGGCCTCCAATAGCGCTGCACGTCACCTTGATGCGCGATGCATAGGATGGGGGCACGAGAGGAGGAACATCTCACCCATGGCGCATCGAAAGATTGGTTACTTCGACGTTGAAGGCACGTGCTATGTCGCCAAACCCGGGCGCTGGCGCGGCAAGTACGTCATTAGCGAAGACGGCGACGAGCTCGCCGAGAAACTCTGCGTCACCTTGCACGAGAACGAAGAAGACGCGTGCGCCGAAGGCATGACGCTCGGCGTGGCCGCCGCCCGCAAGCTCATGAAAGAACGAGAGGGGTTCGATCCGGGCGACGAGTAGGCAGTTAGAATGGCGGCATGACCGACCCCAATGAAGCCTTCCGCCAGGATCTCGCGAAGCTCGCCACGGCTGTGATGCCCTTTGGCAAGTTCAAGGGCCGGGCGATTGCGGACCTTCCCGGAAACTACCTCGCGTGGTTCGCGCGCGAGGGCTTTCCGCCGGGCGAACTCGGCCGACTTCTCGCGATCATGCTCGAGCTTGACCATAACGGTCTGCGTCGCCTGCTGGATCCGCTGCGCAAGGCCTCGAAGTCCGCTTAAGCGCTTCGCTGGCGAATGCATAGCGCGTGCCAGAAAGTGCCCTTTCGGGGCGCTGCAAGTTATTCCGAATGGCCGATGGTGTGATTCGTTTACACGGCGTAAGTTTTCCTTGCGTCCCTGTGAATGTCTCGTTGCGTTCTCATTCGTGGGGTCGCCTGGTCCCAGCCCCACTCCCCTAAGGCCCGGAGACTCACAATGAAAATGAAAAACATCATGGCGCCCCGGCGCCACGGCCTCGCTTTGGCCATCGCCACCGCACTCGCATGCGCTTGTGCGCAGGCAGCGGCCCAGACGCCCCCTGCGCCGGCCCCTGCCACGCCTGCCCAGACGCCTCCGCCGGCCGACCAGGCGCAGCAGAAAACCACCGAGTTGACGGCTATCACGGTCACCGGCTCGGCCCTGCCGCGCATCGACGTGGAAACGCCATCGCCGGTGACGACCATTACCGCCGCGGATATTCAGAAGAGCGGTCTGACCACCGTCTCCGACGTGGTGCGGTCGATCTCCGCCGACAACAGCGGCTCCATCCCGGCCTCGTTCACCGCGGGCTTCGCCGTGGGTGCGACAGGCGTGGCGCTGCGTGGCCTGACCGTTAACTCGACGCTTGTCCTTATTGACGGCCGTCGTGCGGCGAACTACCCGGTGACCGATGACGGCCAGCGGTCCTTCGTCGATCTCAACACCATTCCCTCGAACGCGATCGATCGTATCGAAGTGCTCAAGGATGGTGCGTCGTCGCTGTACGGTGCGGATGCCATCGCCGGCGTCGTCAACATCATCCTCAAGCCCAGCTTCAAGGGTGCCGAATTCACCGCCGATGTCGGTACGTCGGAACACGGCGGAGGGCTGACGAAGCGTGGCACGGTGTTGTTCGGCGGCGGCGACCTGAAGAAGGACGGCTGGAATGCCTACTTCAGTGCCGAGTACCAGAAAGACAACAGCATCATGACCCGTGACCGTGGCTATCCGTACAACACCGCGGACCTGCGCCGCAGCGGCGGCAACAACCTCATCGGCGGCCAGCCCTCGCAGAATTCCGGCTCGATCTACGGCACGGTGACGCCGGGTACCCTGTTACGTCCAGGCGACGTGACCTCTGGCGTGGCCGATCCGGGTGGTCTGGCGCAGCCGCTGCAATCGTGCGGTTCGCTTGGCACCCTGGTGACGGACGATCCGGCCAACCCGGGCAGCTACTGCTCGCAGAATCGTGCGCTGTACACCGCGATCCAGCCCACCGTCGAACGGGGCGGGTTATATGGCCGCTTTACCATCAAGCTCTCGGACACTTCGCAGGCCTATATCGGCGCGAGCTATTACGAGGTGAAGACGACGTTCCCGGGCACCCCGGCGCAGATCCAGGCCAGCACGCCGAACAACACCAACGCGATCGCCTTGCCGGCAACGCTGCCGAACGGTTCGCTCAATCCGAACAACCCGTTCGCGGCGCAGGGTAGCGCGGCACTGATCAACTACTCGTTCCCCAGTGCCCTGGCCAGCGGTCAGACCGACAACCACAACCTCCGCCTCGTCGGCGGTCTCACCGGGCAGTGGGGTGAATGGAGCTACGACACGGCCCTGGTGATCAACCATGATTCGCTGGATACGCGCCTGGATGGCCTCCTCAACTACGGTGCCCTGCTTTCCGCTGTCACCAATGGCACGTACAACTTCGTCAATCCGTCGGCGAACTCGCGCGAGTTGCTGGATGCCCTGGCACCCACCCTGCGGAAGACGTCGACCAGCGACCTGCAATCGCTCGACTTCCATGTGACGCGCCCATTGATGGATCTGGGCGGTGGCTCGCTCGGTCTCGCGACCGGTGTCGACGTGCGCCATGAACAGCAGAACGACCCGGACCTCAACGCGAACCTGCAGGCACAGGGTCTCGGCGTCGCCCGTACGAGTGGCCAGCGTACGGTGGGAGGCGTCTATGTCGAACTGGATGCGCCATTCACGGAGTCTTTCGAAGTGGATGCATCGAGTCGTTTCGACCACTACTCGGACTTCGGTAACAACTTCTCACCGAAGATCGGCTTCAAGTGGAAGCCCATCGAGCAGCTGGCCGTGCGCGGCACGTTCTCGAAAGGCTACCGTGCGCCGGGATTCTCCGAGAGCGGAAACAGCCAGAGCGAGGGTTTTGCGACATTCACGCCACCGGCGGATTTCCAGAATGCGCATAACAACAGCGGCTATGTGCAGCCTTATCCGCTGGCTTTCCTCACCACGTCCAATCCCAAAATCCAGCCGGAACGCTCCAAGAGCTACACCCTCGGCCTGCTGTTCCAGCCGACGCAGGACCTGAGCGCGTCGCTGGATTTCTATCGGATCAAGAAAACCGGCGTGATCGCGCAGCAGGATCCCAACGCCGTGCTCGATGCGTACTTTGCCGGTCAGCCACTGCCGGCGGGCTCGGCGATCGTGGCGGACGGTCCGGACCCGGCGGCGCCGGGCGCGCTTGCGCGGCCCCTGGTCGTGGCGGCACCGTGGGTCAACCAGAACTCCCTGAAGACCCAGGGCGTGGACCTCGACCTAAAGGCTGGCTACAGCTTCAACGAGAACGTGCGCTTCACCAGTGAAATCAACCTGACCAAGATCATCAGCTGGAAGCTGAAGCTGGAGGACGGCACGACGCTCGAGTTCGTCGGTACGCACGGTCCTTACGGTGTGTCGTCAGGTGCGGGCACGCCGCGTTACCGTGGCTCGTGGGCGAACAGCATCTCCTTCGGAAAGGCGACGATCACCGGCACGTTGTATTACACCAGCGGACTGAAGCTGACCGCGCCGGACGTTCAGGACGGCTGCTTCTCGACCAATACGGATACGGGCGACAACTTCCCGGCGGATTGCCGCATGGCCTCGTTCACGGACTTCGACCTGACGGGCCGCTATGACCTCACGGAGAAAATCGCACTCACCGGCTCGGTGATGAACGCATTCGACAAGAAAGCGCCGTTCGATCCGCTGAACTATGCAGCGCTGAACTACAACCCGACCTATGCGCAGAACGGTGTGGTCGGGCGGTTCTTCACCGTGGGCGTGCGGGTGAAACTATAAGAACCGATCGCGCAGGGATGCTTCATGGAGCACATCCACGCCATCCGCACGGATGGCGATGGATCCGTCGCTTCGCAACCTCGCCAGCATGCGCGTCACCGTGGCCGCACTCATGCCCAGGTACGAACCGATATCGTCGCGTGACATCGGCAGAGGCACGAAGCCGCTGCCGATGCCTTCCACCCGGCGGCGGCGATCGAAGAGCTCAAGCAGGAAAGACGTCACCCGCTCCAGGGCCGATCCGTCGGTGGCGCGGCGCGTAAAGGCGCGTTCGCGCCGGCGCAGCGTGCGGAGATGGGTGGCAATCGCTGCACTGTGTTCGCACAGTGCGTCGGTGGCGGTGCGGGGAAATCGGCAAAACCACGTCTTGCCGACGGCCACCACCGACGCGCTGTGCGTCTGTGTGCGCTGAGCGTCGAGTGCGAACAGTTCGCCCGGCAAATGAAAGGCAACGACGCGCCCTTCGGTCACAGTCTTCGCCAGGCCGCTGAGCACGGCGAATGCGGCAAGGTGAGGTGCATCGGGCTGGACGAGCCGGTCTCCTTCGGAGAAGGGACCGACACGCTCGACCACCTCGCGCATGTCGAGAAGGTCGGGGTCGCCACCACGGGTTGCTTCACAGGCGGCGGCGTGCCGACACGACGCATTGCAGCAGACGGACGGCCGGCGTGAGGTGCTGGACTGGCTGGCGATGGCTGATGCGGTCGACACGGGTAACCTCCGGCACTCACGGAGTGCACCCGCATTTTAGGCCCCGATGTGGAGGGCGATGAGAACGGTCATCCCGCCGTGCGCTTTTGCCGCAGGGGACCCACCCATTGACCTTGTCGTGGTTTTGCCTTAGTAAGAGCGATGGGGGAACACCAAAAGGGGGCCGTCAAGGCCATGGCACGTCGAGTCACGCAAGTCAGCTCACCCGTCGTCGAAGACACCCGTTCCAACGCAGCGCCCTGGCCCGATGGCTTCATGCSCGGCACGGTGGCGCCGTTCGTCATGCGTTATGGGGTGGATTTCCTGGTCGCCATGCAGCGCACCGCCACCGCGCACGACACCGCCGTGGCGCCGGACGAAGTCGAGCCTGCTTAACGTTCCGAGGGATGCGAGCGAGGCGCCCGCGCGCCGTCGTCGGGCGTGTCGCCGGCTGGGCCGCCTTTAAGAATGCCGCCGACGACGACGATCGCTATCGTCGCCGCAATGAGGGCGAGCAGGGCGTAATAGCGGGTTCGATTCATGAGGCCAGTCTCCGTGGGCCTGGGTCAACGAAATGGATGGCGCACGTTACGTGCCCGTGGTGCCAAGCAGATCGGCCACGGCATCGATGAGCGCGTGAACGGAGAACGGCTTGCTGAGCATGGCTGTGCGCTCCGGCAACGCGGGCGTGTCCGCGAAAGCATCCCACGCGTAGCCGGTCACGAACAGCACGGGCACGTTCCGCAAGGTTTCGCGAACGGCCAGCGCGAGTTGCCGACCGTCCATGCCCGGCAGGCCGATATCGGTGACGAGGATGTCGGGTGGCGGTCCGGCGTCGATCAGGTGRAGCGCTTCGTAGGCTTCGGCGCAGTCACTGACCCGGTAACCCGCTTCTTCCAGCACTTCCCGCGCGATGGAACGAAGCATCTCTTCGTCCTCGACCAGGAGAACGTGCTGGCCTTTGCCGCGCACGAGCGCAGCGTCGACATGGGCATGGACGGCAGCATTCTCGCCGACGTGCCGGGGCAGCCAGAGGCTTACCGACGTGCCTGCGCCAGGGCTGGATTCGATGATGGCGCGGCCTCCGGTCTGGCGTGCGAACCCGTCCACCATCGACAGCCCAAGCCCCGTTCCCTGGCCGATGGCCTTGGTGGTGAAGAAAGGGTCGAACGCCTTCTCGACCACGCTCTGCGACATGCCAGTGCCGGTGTCGCTCACGGTGATCACCACGTAGTCGCGGCGTCCCCTGCCGATATCCGCGCGCTCGACGTTACGGGTCCGGATGGTCATCATGCCGCCCGTCGGCATCGCATCTCGCGCATTGATCGCCAGGTTGAGGACGGCGCTCTCCAACTGGCTGGCATCGGACAGGGTGCGCCAGAGGCCGTCCTGCATCTGGAGGTCGAGTGTGACCTGTTCGCCGATCAGCGGACGCAGTAGCAGATCCAGTTCCCTGACAAGCGCGTTGGCGTCCACGTCGGACAGCGACAGGGCCTGCTGACGGGCATAGGCAAGCAACCGATGCGTGAGGCCGGCGGCGCGCTTGACCGCGCCGCTGGCAGCGTCGAGCAGCCGGCGCGTGCCATCGAGACGCCCGTTGTCCAGTCGTTCGGCGACGACTTCGATCGCACCGCCGATGCCGCCGAGAATGTTGTTGAAGTCGTGCGCGATACCGCCCGTGAGGCGCCCCAGTGCCTCCAGCTTCTGGGCGTGGCGTTGTTGTTCGTCCATATCCCGGCGGCGCTGCGTATCGCGGCCCATGCCGTAAATGACGTTGCCGTCAGGCACGCCGGTCCACGCGAACCATCGGTAGTTGCCGTCTTTCGTGCGCAGTCGTAACTCGAGATCTTCGACAACGTCACCGTCAAACATCTGGCTGACCGCGTCGCGYGCGCGGTCGAGATCGTCGGCGTGGACCAATGCCTCGAGGTCGAGGCCGACCAGCTCGCTGGCCTCGTAGCCCAGCTCACTTTGCCAGGCGGGGTTGGTGTCCCGAAAACGGCCGTCGCGCGCAAGCACCACGTAGAGGTCGCGCGAGATGGTCCAAATCTTTTCCCGGCCGTCGGTCATTGCCGGCTCAGGGCTTGAACGTGTCGACGGGCCCTGAAACCTGGCGACCGCGCTGCCACACGGCGTCGATGGTCGTTGTCGCTTCGATGTCACCCGAGGGATCGTGATCGAGCACGATGAAGTCGGCCCGCTTGCCATTCGCAAGCACGCCGCGATCGTCCAGGCCCAGTAGCTGCGCGGCGCTCTGTGTCGCGACGTGGATCGCCTCCAGCGGGGTCAGGCCGGCGTCGACCATCAGGGCCAGTTCGCGATGCTCCGCGAAGCCGGGAATCCTTAGCGGCATGGCGCCTGCATCCGTGCCGAAACCTATCTTCACGCCGGCGTCGTGCAGGGTCTTCAGGTTTTTGAGGTTGACCTGCAAGGCCTCTTCGTTGACCGGTGTCGAGCCGTCGTTGTTTACCTTGTCGCGCCACGCGCCATCGGCAAACTGTCTGGCCAGGTCTGGCTGCACGGCATGCTGGAAGAAGGGGCGGTCCATCCAGCCGGGGTGGCGCGCATAGATGAACGCAGCTTCGTTGAGATCCAGTGTGGCGATGTACCAGGTGGCATGCTGTTTCAGCGCCTCGATGAAACCCGGGTCGACCGGCTTGTCGCGCACGCCGTGCGCGAGGATGTCCACTCCGGCGTCGACCAGTTGCCGCGCATCTTCCAGGTAATAGACGTGCGCGGCCACCCGCAGGTGCTTCGCGTGGGCCTCGTCGATCACGGCGTGCCAGATCTCCGGCTTCATCTTGACGGGAAGGCTGCCGTTGAAATCGTCCAGCCAGATCTTGATCAGGTCCGTCCCGCGTGCCGCTGCGGCGTCCACATCGGCGCGAGCTTCCTCCGGCGTGGCAGGGCGGTCGAGCTGGTTGGGCCCGGCCTGCATCATCTTGGCCGGCGGCGCCCCGTTAGGCACGCCAATACCCCGGTCGGCGCCGAACAGGTCGGCACCGTCGGCGTTGCCGGCATGCAGGTCGGCGCGCAGGGGATAGAAGATGTCGGGGTTGTTTACGCCGAGCGAGGTCATCGTGGTCACGCCGTAGGCCCGCCATTGGCGCAGTTGGCGAAGCCCGTTCTCGCGCGTATAGAGTTCGGGCAGTCCGCTCTTGCTGCCGTCCACGGAGCCGATATGTCCGTGGTCGGAGACCAGTCCGGGAATGATCGTCTTTCCCGTGTAATCGATGACCTTGGTACCCGCCGGCATCTTCGCGCGAAGGCCCGAGCCCATGAGTGAGATGTGGTCGCCGTCGATCACCAGGGTGACATCCTCCCGTGGCGGTGCACCGGTGCCGTCGATGACGCGTGCGCCGCGGATCACGGTCGCGGCGCCGACCGGACTGGAAGCAGCAGCCAGCGCGAGGGCGAGCAGGGTGGGGCGGAGCAGGGTCATGGAAAACATCCTTCCTGGTGATTGCCCGTCACGAATAATGCACGAGGTGCGAAGACCGTGTCGTTGCGAAATTCGTCGTTGCGCCGTTGTCACACGCGGTGCACAGGCAGCGGCCGAATCTCCGTACCCACATCCACCGCGGAGCACCAGGCAATGGAAGAGAAAGACATCACCCCCGTAGCGGACAAGCAACGCGGCGGCATCGGCTACATCCTGCTCTGGGTGCTGGGCGTGCCGATTCCGATCCTCATACTGATCTTCCTCGTACGCGGTTGCACGTAACCCCCTCGAAGCGCCCCGTACTGTCGTATAAGCTTCCGTGATCCATTACGGAAGTGCCCATGTCCCAGGCAACCCTGCCGCGCAGTCCCGGTATCGACATGCTGCGCGGTGTCAGCATCGCTCTCGTCGTGATTCACCACCTGGCCCTGCGGCTTCCGTTACATAAGACGGGGGCCGCGGGCTGGGTACCGGTATTTATCCTGAAGGGTTTGATCTTCAACGGATACGAAGCCGTTTTCCTCTTCTTCGTGGTATCCGGCTTCCTGATCACGCGACACACGCTGGAGCGAGACGGTGCCCTGGGGACGATCGACTGGCGCAGCTTTTACGCGCGCCGCATGGCACGCATTGCGCCTTGTCTGCTCGGAATCCTTGCGATCCTGCTCGCCTGCCACGCGCTGGGCGTACCCAACTACGTGATCGATGCGGGTCGGCAATCGCCGGGCGGCGCCACGCTGTCCGCGCTCACCTTCACCCTGAATGTCTACGAGGGCCATACGGGTTGGCTACCGGGGGGATGGGACGTGCTCTGGTCGCTTTCCGTCGAAGAGCTGTTCTATGTTGCTTTTCCCCTGATGTGCCTCGGCCTTGGCAAGACACGATGGCTGGTGCCGCTGTTGTTGCTGTTGGTCGTCTCCGTGCCTTTTACCCGCGCGGCGATCGTCGACAACGAGATCTGGCAGGAAAAAGCGTATCTGCCGGGCATGGGTGCCATTGCCGCAGGGGTTCTCGCCGCCCTGTTCACCGCACGCCACGGCGTTCTCCCGCGCCGGGCTCGTCGAGTGCTTGCCGTCATCGGGGTGGTTGCCCTGGCCCTCGTGATGTTCTCCGGGGGATGGTTGTGGCACGCGATCCACGAGGGCTACATGCTCGTCCTCATTGGCTCCGCGGTGTGCCTGGTCCTTGCGGCGCCAGAAGGCGGAAACGCGACACGCGGAGGCGGCTGGCTAAGGTCGATGGGGCGGGCCAGCTACGAAATCTATCTCACGCACATGTTCGTCGTGTTCGCGCTGGTGGGCGTTGCCAGGATGACCGGCACCGACACGGTTTGGGGATGGGTATGGTATTTGCCCGCATTGGGCCTTTGCTGGCTGCTCGGCGGGCTCGTTTCACGTTATGTGTCGGAGCCCGCTAACCGTGCACTTCGGGCGCGCATGCTCAGGCCCGTTCGTGCGGTCGCGACGGCGTGATCTCCTCGGCAAAGCTCTCGGCATGTTCTGCCGGCCGGATCTTTGCCCCGCGCGCCACAGCGAGCCCACGGGTGAGCTCAGCGCCCAGAAGCACGATGATGGACGCGTAATACACCCAAGTCAGCAGCACGACAATGGCGCCGGCGGGACCGTAGGCGCCTCCGATGGATGCATGCTCGATATAAAGACCGATGACGAACTTCCCGGCCGCGAAGAGAACGGCGGTGAGGATGCCGCCTCGGGTAGCGTCCTTCCACGCAATCTGCGCGTCCGGTAGCACGCGGTACATCGCGCCAAAGGCGATCGCGAACACGACGAACGAAACACCTGCTTCGGTGAACTGCCAGGCCGTCGTATCGCCCGGAATCATGGCCTTGATCAGCCCATTGATAACAAAGGAGATGATCAGCAGGAAGGCGATGCCGACCAGCAGGCCGAAGGCCCGTGCACGCGTGCGAAGCCAGCCCACGACGGCCTCACCGGGCTTGGCCCGAAGCTTCCACACCCGGTTCAGCGTGGACTGCAACTGGGTGAAGACGGCGGAAGCGCTGAAGAGCGTGATGAACAGGCCGATGAGGCCGACCACGTTACCCAGGTGGGGCCGTTGCTTTGCGTTGTCGATGACAAGCTTTACGGCGCCGGCGCCTTGCGTGCCGATTACGCTGGTGAGGCTGTCGACGAGGTCGTTTTGCCATTCGGGGCGAAGTGCCGCGAGCACCCACAACAAAAGCACCAGCAAGGGTGCGAACGACAAGGCCGAATAAAAGGAAAGCGCCGCGGCCCGGGTCATCAGCTCGTCGTCCGTGAATCCGTCGATCGCGGTGCGGACGGACTTGGTCGCGAGGTCGAGCCAGCGGCGCAGGGACATGATCAAGGGGCGCGGGAGTCGGTTAAGACCTCCCGCGCTGCCGAATCAATGATGGCGATCGGTGTCACGTGCTTTGTCCGCGGCCTTGCCGACTTCCTTCTGGACCTTGCCGGCGTTCTTTTCGATATTGCCCGCCGCTTCCTTGGCGTGATTGCCGGTCACCTTGCCGACGACTTCCTTCACGGCGCCTTTCACTTCGTGCTTCGTGCCTTCGGTACGATTCTTGTCCACGATGGAGATCCTCACCTGGCTCTGCGTCATTCGCAGCGGGATCGATTTACGCCGTTACGGCATTACAGACGCGTGAAGCGAATGTGCGTCGGCATTCACTCGTTCACGGCGGCGCAGGATAGTTCGACGCCTTCAGGATCGTCGCCAGGTGCGCCGCGTTCGTGGTGAGCGTCGCGATGGTACTGGCGACTTTTTCGGGTGTTTTTTTCAGGTCGATATAGTTTGTGTCGCTCATCGCTTCGCCCACCCAATAGGCCGAGCTACCCGCAGGAATCGTGAAGCCGACGTCGGCAAGGGCCTGATACAGCTCGGCGGTCACGTGATGCGCACCATCCTCGTTGCCTACCACGCCGACGATGCCGACCTTGCCGAATGTCGGGTAGCGGCCATCGTCGCCGATATCACCGAGGATGGCGTCCATACGCTCGATGACGCGCTTGGAGACGCTGGAGGGCTGTCCCATCCAGATCGGCGTGGCGATGACAAGAATGTCCGCCGCCATGAGCCGTTCGCGCAGCTTTGGCCAGTCGTCGCCTTCGCCCTCGTCATGCTTCACGCCGGGCTTGATGTTCAGGTCGACCACGCGCGTGCTGTCCGTTTCGACGCCGTGCTTCGCCAGGCCGTCAAGCAATTGGTCCAGCAGTTTCTGGGTCGAGGACGGCTTGGGTGAGGGCGATAGCGTGCAGTTCAGTCCCAGGGCTTTCAGCGTCATGGGGGCCTCTCCGTTGGAAAGGTCYAAACGTGACGCCGCGTCCGTGCAATGCGCGTCGTCTTCAGGTGCATACGTCACTGCGGTTCTTCGTTAGCATGACGCCCATGTTTTCCTTACCCAAGACGGCCACCGCGCCGTTCTGCCCGTCCGAAGTTGCTGGCTCGATCGTGGTGCCGGCCGGACTTCCGTGGTGGAAGAAGGCCGCGCGCTTCGCCGGGCCCGGGCTTCTCGTATCCGTCGGCTATATGGACCCCGGCAACTGGGCGACGGACATCGAGGCCGGGTCTCGCTTTGGCTATCGGCTGCTCTTCGTCGTCCTGCTTTCCAGTCTTGCCGCGATTCTCTTGCAATGCCTGGCCGCAAGGTTGGGTATCGCCACGCGCAAGGATCTCGCCCGGCTGTCCAGTGAGCGTTATCCGAAGGCCGTGGGGCGGGTGCAGTGGGTACTTGCGGAGATATCGATCATTTCCTGCGACCTGGCCGAGGTCCTCGGTAGCGCGCTGGCCTTCAAGCTTCTTTTCAACGTGTCGCTGCCTGTCGGCGTGGCCCTGACCGCACTGGACACCTTCATCGTGCTGGGCCTGCAGGGGCAGGGCTTTCGTCGCGTGGAGGCGATCATCCTCGGCCTCGTCGGCACCATCGGCATCTGCTTCGTCGTGCAACTGTTCCTTATCGGGCCAGACTGGGCAGCGGTGGCGGCCGGCTTCGTGCCTTCCATGCACGCCCTGTCGTCACGCGAACCCCTGTACCTGGCGATCGGCATCCTCGGCGCGACGATCATGCCGCACAACCTCTACCTGCATTCGTCCATCGTGCAGACGCGCGCCGTGTCCGGTGAAGAGGGCAAACGAGCTGCCATCCGGCTCACCCGTGTCGACACCATCGCCTCGCTGTGTCTCGCGCTGCTCATCAATGCGGCCATCCTCATCGTGGCCGCCTCCGCCTTCCATCGTACGGGGCGGACGGACGTGGCCGATATCTCCGATGCTTACCAATTGCTGGCGCCGATCGCCGGCACCACCGTCGCCGCCATGGCTTTTGCCATCGGCCTGTTCGCTTCGGGGCAGAGCTCGACCTTTACCGGCACGATAGCCGGGCAGGTGATCATGGATGGCTTCCTCCAGATGAAGCTTCCCTGCTGGCAGCGGCGCCTGATTACCCGCGGGCTGGCCATCATTCCGGCTTTCATCGGCGTGGTGACGATGGGCGACCGGGCGATCGGTGCCTTGCTGGTGGCCAGCCAGGTGGTCCTGAGCCTGCAGTTGCCCTTCGCCATGTATCCGTTAATCCGCTTCACCGACGATCCCGGCTTGATGGGTGTGTTCGCCAACAGCCGACTCGTCTCGTACTCGGCGTGGTTCCTGTTCGTGGTGATCTCTGCGGCCAACCTATGGCTGGTTGCTCAGGTGTTCGACATGGCGTGACGCGAGGCCGACATGCGCGTCACATATCGCCGTGCAGTCTCGTCCACCGACGACATAACCGGCGCCCGACGCGATGCAGAGTCCCTACGTTCCGGAAACACCTGGCAGCTCACCGGTCATCCCGGAAGAGAAGCCGAACGCGCCAAAGCCGGAAATACCCGGCAACCGCCCGGCGGGGGATCGGCCCCAGGAGCCTCCTCCGCATCCGGACGACCCCGAAGATGATGGCGTTCCCAGGCCACCGGCGCCCGAGGCGCTGGATGTTCGCATTCCATGACAGCACGCATTCCCAGAAGCCAGAGGAATTCCGCTCATGCCAGAGAAAAAAACCACTGCCAGGGCACGGAAGGACAAACGCGAAGGTAAATCGGCTTCGACCCAGGCCGGCGAGTATGTGCGGGAAGAGATCGACCATGTGCGTGAAGGCAAGCATGGCGCGCGGTCGGCCAAACAGGCCATAGCGATCGGTCTTTCCAAGGCGCGCCGGGCCGGGGTGAAGGCCAAGCCGTCGAAGACCGCGAGCGCCGCCACGAAGAAGAAGGCGGCGCAGGAAACCAAAGCGGCTACACGCAAGCGGTCGTCTGGGACCGCGGTGAAGAAATCCACTGCCCGCAAGCGCGCCTCGACCAAAGCACTCAAACGCGAAGGGACCGCCGCCGTGTCAAAGCGGGCGCTCTCCACGCAAGCAAGGAAGAGCGCATCCAAGCGCACGGCGAGCAGCCGCTCGGCCGCCGCAAAGAAGGCGGCGCACACCAAGGGTGCTGCGGGAAGGAAGACCGCCGCGAAGAAGGCGGCGCGGACCAGGGCGAAAAGAGCCTCCTGATCGTCATCGGGCCCGCGTTATGCGGGCCCGATGCTTTCGCTCATCTCGGATGAGAGAGCGGGGAATGGGAGCAGCGTCTTAGACCGAATCGCCACTCAGGCGGCTGGCGACTTCGCCCAGCCAGTCATAACCGTCCATTTCGCCACCGAACAGGTCCATGCCGGCCATGTCGGCGGCGCGGTAACCATTCGAGAACTCGAACGTCGAGATGCCGTAATCGTTGCGAAGCTCATTCATATCGTTTCTCCCAGCCTTTATCGGGACCGGTTATCAATCGTCTGACGCCACACCGCCGGTCTCTGGCGTGACGGGGACCTTACGCTGCTGCAGGCCGGTGTCGAGAGGCGCTGAGCGACTGGTCCGTTTCGTTTGGTGAACAATAGGTTCGTTAGTCTTTCGTCATGCCACGTTCGGGCTTAATTTCTGTACTAACCAGTTTCCTATGCACCCCTGTGTATGGGCGCCCTCAGCCTTTACAAGGGCTTTCAAGCGTTAAAGGCTTGGACAGCGGGTGTAAGCAAAAGGTTCAAAAAAAAGTTATCGAGGCCGTTCGAGGCGTCTGTCTGGTCTCTTGCGGTGGCCTTTCGTTCGCCGTTTGAGCCCCATCTGTTAACCATAGTTTAACTCAAGGGCTGGCCGCCTGCCACGTGGGGCGTGAGCAACCGTTCAGTTAGAATCGACGATCCCCCCGGCTCCGAGCCGGTTTGACCGCTTTTGTACGAGGAGTTCCGCCATGAAGTCTCGCGCCGCCGTTGCCTGGGAGGCCGGAAAGCCGCTTTCCATCGAAGAAATCGAGGTTCAGGGTCCGAAGGCCGGCGAAGTCCTTGTGCGGATTGTTGCTACGGGTGTGTGCCACACCGACGCCTACACGTTGTCGGGCGATGACCCGGAAGGCGCCTTCCCGGTCATCCTCGGCCACGAGGGCGGCGGGATCGTGGAGGAAGTCGGCGAGGGTGTCACCTCCCTCAAGCCGGGCGACCACGTCATACCGCTCTATACGCCCGAATGCGGCGAGTGCAAGTTCTGCCTGTCGGGCAAGACGAACCTCTGCCAGAAGATCCGCGTCACCCAAGGCAAGGGGCTGATGCCGGATGGCACATCACGGTTCTCGATGGGCGGCAAGCCGCTCCTTCACTACATGGGAACCAGCACTTTTAGCGAGTACACGGTGTTGCCGGAGATTTCCCTGGCGAAGATCAGCAAGGAGGCGCCGCTGGAGAAGGTCTGCCTTTTGGGCTGCGGGATCACCACGGGCATCGGTGCCGTGCTGAATACGGCCAAGGTGGAACCCGGCTCGACCGTGGCCGTCTTCGGCATGGGCGGCATCGGCCTCTCGGTGGTGCAGGGTGCGGTCATGGCCAAGGCCTCGCGCATCATCGTGATCGACACCAATCCGTCGAAGTTCGAGATGGCGAAGATGCTGGGTGCCACCGACTGCATCAATCCGCGCGACTACCCGGACACGCCGATCCAGCAGGTCATCGTCGACCTGACCGACGGCGGCGTCGACTATTCGTTCGAGTGCATCGGCAGCGTCGACGTGATGCGCGCCGCGCTCGAGTGCTGTCACAAGGGCTGGGGCGAGTCGATCATCATCGGTGTCGCCGGCGCCGGCCAGGAAATCCGCACACGCCCGTTCCAGTTGGTCACCGGGCGCGTCTGGCGCGGTTCGGCGTTCGGTGGCGTGAAGGGCCGCAGCCAGCTGCCAGGATACGTAGACCGTTATATGGGTGGTGAGATCAAGATCGATCCGATGATCACGTATACGATGGGGCTGGAAGACATCAATCGCGCCTTCGACCTCATGCACGAGGGCAAGGCCATCCGCTCCGTCATCATTTACTGAGCTTGCCGATGAATGCATCGATCGACCTGATCCGCCGGTATCACGAGGCATTCAAC
>NZ_JBFUIT010000049.1:0-18804 GCF_056401735.1 Luteibacter sp. P4_D7_3 | reverse complement strand
TTCTCGCCGCGGAGGCGCGGCATGGCAACATGGCCGATCCTGCCATGAGACGAGGACCTTGCGGAAATGGATGCGGAATGGATCAGCCAGCACGCCCTATCGATCTGGGCGGTCTTGCTCGCCGTGGCCTTGCTGGGGGCCGATGTCGGCTGGCGACGGGCGGTGCGTCGCCGCGAGGGCCTGGACCCGGCCGCACGAATCTTCCTGCGGCCAACCACGGCCGTCGCCGTGATCGTGGCGACCCTGCTGATCGCCACCGTCATCGCCGTGGAAGTTCGTGAGCAGGCAGGGTTGACCGTCTTCGACGCCTCCCTGGCCAGCGACCTGCGGGAGAATATGCCCCGACCAGTCCTTCACGTCGTGGCCCTGCTCTCGCGCACGGGAAATTCGGCGGTGCTCGGCACGATCGCAGCGCTCCTCTTCATCGGGTTGCTATGGCGACGGCACTGGCGGCTGGCCAGCGTGTGGATCGTCACCCTGGTCGGCACCGTCGTGATCAACAGCCTGTTGAAGGCGTGGTTCCAGCGTGAGCGACCCTTGCACGATCACGGTTTCATCATCGAGAAAAGTTACAGCTTTCCCAGCGGCCACGCCTCGGGCTCGATGGTGTTCTACGGCATGCTCGCCTACGTCCTGCTCGTGCTCACGCCGCCCCGCTTTCACCGGCCCATCGTCATCGTCGCGGTAGCGATGATCAGCCTCATCGGCATCAGCCGTATCCTGCTGCAAGTGCATTATTTCAGCGACGTCATGGCCGGATATGCCACGGGCCTCGCATGGCTGACGCTATGCGTGGGGAGCGCCGAATACATCCGCATGCGGCAAGGACGCAAGGCGACCGACTGAATTCATGCCACCGTGACAAGCCGGATGCTTCGATCCCTCCGATGAGTAACGATCTTTCCTTCGCCATCGTGATGAACGTCGGCTCCGGACACCAGGATGCCGTCATCGCGCGCGAGGAGATTGCCTCGATCCTGGATGCGGCCGGACGGTCGCATCGCTTCTTCCTGTTCGATGGCGAAGGCGACATCGCCGATGTGGTGCGTGACGCCATCGCGTTCGCCAAGGCCTCCGGCGGCGCGATCGTCGGCGCCGGGGGCGACGGCACCATCAACGTCGTGGCCGCCGCTGCGTGGCGCGAACAGCTGCCGATGGGCATCCTGCCCCAAGGTACGTTCAACTTCGTCGGCCGCACACACGGCATACCGACCGATACGCGCGGAGCGACGGAAGCCTTGCTGCGTGCGACCCTCGGCCACGCGCAGATCGGCCTGGTCAACGACCGCGTGTTCCTCGTCAATGCGAGCCTTGGCTTGTACCCACAGGTACTCGAAGACCGCGAGGCGTGGAAACAGCGCTTTGGCCGCCACCGCATCGTGGCGCTGTGGTCAGGCCTTGCGACCATGATGCGTGGTTACCGGTCGTTGCGCATCGAGGTGAGTGACGGCGCGCGAACGCGGAAGCTACGCACGCCCACGCTGTTCGTCGGCAACAATGCGCTGCAACTGGAGAAGATCGGCCTCGCCGAAGCCATCGACGTACAGCGCAACGACGGGACCCTCGCCGGCCTGGTCCTCAAGCCGATCGGCCGCCTGACCATGTTCGGACTGATCGTACGCGGCGCGCTGGGTAAGCTGGGAGAAGCACGGCATGCCGTCAGCTTCGCCTTCCGCGAGATCACCGTGACTCCGAAGCGTCACCGCGCGAAACTCAAGGTGGCGGTCGACGGTGAGATCATCTGGCTCGACCCGCCTCTCGTGTTCCGCGCCGCACCGCGTCCGCTTGCCTTGCTCACCGATGGTGCGCGCCAGCCCGGCGAGGATCCCGGATGAGTACCATCGCGCACATTTCGGATCCCCATTTCGGCACCGAGCGACCCGAGGTAGTGACCGCACTCGGTGAACTTCTCGTCTCGATGCGACCCGAACTCGTCATTCTCTCAGGCGACGTGACCCAGCGAGCCCGACGCTCCCAGTTCGATGCCGCGAAACAATTCATCGACGGCTATGACCGGCCGACGCTGGTGATCCCTGGCAACCACGATGTGCCGCTGGTCAATGTATTCGCCCGGTTGCTCTCGCCCTTCGCAGGGTACCGCCGCGTGTTTGGCGACAACCTGGAGCCATCGTTCGCCAGCGACGACGTGCTGGCCATCGGCGTCAACACGGTGCGGCCCCGCCGGCACAAGGACGGTGAGGTGTCGGACGCGCAGATCGATCGCGTCTGCGCGCGCTTGCGGCAGGCAACCGACGCACAGTTGCGCGTGGTCGTCACGCACCAACCCGTGCACGTCATCCGCGAGAAGGACGTCCGTAACCTGTTGATCAACCATGAGCGCGCCATCGCGGCCTGGGCCGCGGCGGGGGCGGATCTCGTTCTCGGCGGTCACATCCATCTGCCGTATGTGCGCCCCTTGAATACGCCGTCGCGCAAGCTGGCCAGCGAGCTATGGTCGGTGCAGGCGGGTACGGCCCTGTCGACGCGCATCCGTGAAGGCATAAGCAATTCGTTCAACGTGATCCGGCACGACGCATCCGGCGACCGCCAGGCATGCGTTGTCGAGCAGTGGGACTATAACGAGGCCAACGGGCGCTTCGACCCGGGTGGCAAGACGACCATCCCGCTCGAACGCTACAGCGCCTAGACGTAGTGCATCTTGCGGGCGACACCACCGTCCACCGTGAAATTCTCTCCAGTAATGAAGCCTGCCTGCGACGACAGCAAGAACACGGCAAGCGCCGCGATGTCCGGCGGCACACCTGCCCTGCCGACCGGATGCTGTGCGTGGTCCGCCGCGGACAGCCTGGGCTTGCGCCGCGCCGACGGCTTCCTCCAGTCGTCCACGACGATCCATCCCGGATTGATCGCATTGACGCGGACGGGACCCGCACTGATCGCGAGCGCGTGCGTGAACGCGACGATGCCGCCCTTGCTCGCCGCATAGGCTTCGCTATCGGGTTCGGACTGGTGCGCACGCGACGAAGCGATGTTGACGATCGCTCCGTTGGACTTCTTCAACGAGGGCAATGCGTGCTTGCTGCACAAGAACGTGCCGCCAAGGTTGGTATCGATGCGGCGCTTCCATTCGGCCCAGTCGAGTTTTTCGACGGGCGCGGTGTGTGCGTTCGCGATGCCCGCATTATTGACGAGGCCGTCGATGCGTCCGAATCGGCGAAGCGCCGCCGCCACAAAGCGCTTGACGCTCGCTTCCTTCGCCACGTCGAGGACGAGAAAGGCCGCGCGATCGCCCGCGTCCCAGGCGTCGATGCAGGCCTTGCCCGCTTCGGCGTCCAGGTCCCCGATGACGACGCGGCCACCGGCATCCAGAACGCCTTCGGCGATTCCCCGACCGATTCCCTGCGCCCCGCCGGTCACGAGGACCACCTTGTCGGGCCATTCGCCGATAGGCGAGGACGGGACCGGCGCAACGTGTTTCGGTGTGGGCATGGCGGCTCTCCTCCAACGAAGGGTTCGACTTTAAACGAAACGGTCAGGYGAGCCGCGCTAATCTTGGCGGCATATCCCGCCCAGGAGCGACCATGCAACCGATCTCCACCGGCCTTATCGGCTACGGCACGGCAGGCGCCTTCTTCCACGCGCCATTGATCGCCGCCGCCGACGGCCTCCGCCTGTCCGCCATCGGCAGCCGCCGCACCGACGAGATCCGCCGGGATTTCCCGGAGGCCGTGGCCTATGAGGACCCCCGGGCGCTGCTGGCCGATCCGTCCATCGACCTCGTCGTCATCGCCACCCCAAACGAGACCCATGCGCCGCTGGCCCGCGCCGCATTGGAAGCGGGCAAACACGTCGTCGTCGACAAGCCGTTCACGCTCAATGCGGGGGAAGCCGAGGCGCTTATCGGCCTCGCCGACCAGGTGGGGCGCAAGCTCTCGGTATTCCAGAACCGCCGCTGGGACAACGACTTCCTGACCGTGCGGCGCCTCGTCGACGACGGCCGGCTTGGTGAAGTCGTCTATTTCGAGGCGCATTTCGATCGCTTCCGGCCGGAGATCAAACAGGGCTGGCGCGAAACCGAGACGCCGGGCGCCGGATTGCTCTATGACCTGGGGGCGCACCTGATCGACCAGGCGCTGGTGCTCTTCGGCATGCCACAGGCCATCACAGCCGACGTGGCACGCCAGCGCGCCGCGGCCAGGGCCGACGATTACTTCCATCTGGTGCTCGACTACGGGCATCGCCGCGCGGTGCTTCACGCGTCCGTCCTGGTACGCGATCCCGGGCCCCGCTACCTCGTGCACGGTGACGGCGGCAGCTTCGTGAAATATGGCATCGACGGGCAGGAGGCCGCGCTGCGCGAGGGTCGGCGGCCCGGTGGCGAGGGCTGGGGTGGCGACGACCCGCTTCTGTTTGGCCGTTTCACGGATGCCGACGGCACGGCGACGGTGATCGATACCCTGCCGGGGCGCTACACCGCGTTCTACGACGGCGTGGCCACGGCGATCAGAGAGAACACGGCGATGCCGGTCGATGCGCACTCGGCGCGCGATGTGATCCGGGTGATTGAAGCAGCGCACATCAGTGCGCGGGAGCGGCGTAGCATTTCGCTGTGAATCGGATCCTACACGGGGTCGCCCAGGGCAACCCCGCGCGACCGATCGCTCACCCACCCACTCCACGACGGCGCATAAAGTCGCGAGCCACAGAGCCCTGCGTATTCCATCGCCAGCAGGTTATGGCAAGCGGTCACGCCGGAACCGCACATGTGGACGACATCTTCCGCATCGTGCGCTCCAAGCAACGACCTGAACTCGCGTTGCAATTCCTCCGGCAAACGGAAGCGCCCATGCGCATCCAGGTTGTCCGCGAACGGATGATTCCTCGCACCCGGTACGTGCCCTGCGACCGGGTCCAGCGGCTCGACATCGCCGCGATATCGCGGCGCGGCACGCGCGTCGAGCAAGAGGAAGCGGCCGCTGGCGACGCCTTCCGCCAGTTCGTCGGCGCCCACGGTGCCCGCTTCGTCGAACGCCACGTGGACGGAGGTCGCCCCATGCTGAACGACCGCATCGTCGACGGGCGCGCCGGCGTCGAGCCACCCCGCCCAGCCGCCGTCGAGCACAGCGACGTTGTCGATGCCGGCAAGTCGGGCAAGCCACCAGAAGCGCGCCGCCGCAAGCGCACCGCCGGCTGCGTCATAGGCGACGACCTGCAGGTCCGGCCGCCAGCCAGCGCGCGATAGCCACGCCGCGAACGACGACGCCTCGGGCAACGGATGCCGACCGCGTCCGGCAGATGGCGTCGCCATATCCGCAAGATCGCGGTCGAGGTCGGCCCGCACGGCGCCGACGATGTGGCCGGCGGCGTAATCGCGATCGCCCTTGCCCGCATCCGCGAGATCGAAGCGGCAGTCGACGAAGAGCACATCGTCCGCGGAAACATGGGCGGCGGTTGCCGCGTCGATCAGCGTGCGTGAAATCAACATGGATGACCCATCCGCTTCAGGAGGTTGTAAAGGATCGCCGCGGTGACACCCCATATGCGGTAACCCGCATGGAGGAACTCGACCATCTCCCGCCGGTGGCCGCGAAAATCCATCGTATACCGGCGCAAGTTGGCAGGCTCGAGGAAGAAGGCAAACGGCACTTCGAAGACTTCCGCTACCTCACCCGGATCGGGTTTCAGCGCCGCGTTCGCCGCAATGCGTGCCACCACGGGCGTCACCGAATAACCGCTGATCGTCTCGAACGCTTCGAGGAAACCGAGCGGCGTGACCATGCTGGCATCGAGGCCGATTTCCTCCTCGCTTTCGCGAAGCGCCGTGGCCACGACATCCACGTCGTCGGGTTCGACACGGCCGCCGGGGAAGGCGACCTGCCCCGCATGCTGCTGCAGGGTGTCCGTGCGCACGGTGAGCACGACGCGCTGCTCGCGATCGTCACGGATGCCAATAAGCACCGCCGCGGGGCGACGCGGGGCGGCGCCGATCAACTCGGCCATGTCCGCGTGGTTCCAGCCACGCGGACCGGGAGGCGCCTCCAGGGGAAGCAGCGCGCCACGTAACTTCGCGAGCAGGTCGTCCATCAGCGCGCCTGCCGGTGCGGCAGCACCTCGTCCATGATCCAAAGCTTCTGCACATCGTCCATCGTGGACCAG
This sequence comes from Luteibacter sp. P4_D7_3, assembly GCF_056401735.1. Classification (NCBI taxonomy): domain Bacteria; kingdom Pseudomonadati; phylum Pseudomonadota; class Gammaproteobacteria; order Lysobacterales; family Rhodanobacteraceae; genus Luteibacter; species Luteibacter sp. P4_D7_3. The sequence goes on along the minus strand of NZ_JBFUIT010000049.1, from coordinate 12,687 downwards.
CGGGCGATCTCGTCACCCGTGCGCAGGCAGCCCTCGCACAGCCCGCGCGTGTCGAGTCGACACACGCCGGTGCAAGGCGTCAGGGGTAGCGTTGACGAGGGGACGATGGCCATACCGTCGGCCATTCTAGCGCCCCGGCCCGGTTACTGCTGGATGTCGACCAGTTCGATGTCGAAGACCAGGGCTTCGTTCGGCCCGATACGCGGCAATTCGCCCCGCTCGCCATAAGCCAGGGCCGGCGGGATCACCACCTTCCATTTGTCGCCCACGTGCATGCGCGGGATCACGTCCTGCCAACCGGCGATGACGCGATTCACCGTGAAGGTGACCGGCTTGCCGTGGGCGTAGGAGCTATCGAACTCGGTACCGTCGATCAGCGCGCCGCGGTAGTTCACCACCACCGTGCTGGTCATCTGCGCCTGCGCGCCGCGGCCCTTGGTGAGCACCGCGTACTGAATACCCGAGGGCAAGGTCACTACGCCGGGACGCGTGCGGTTGTGGGCAAGGAAGTCGGCACTTCGCTGGGCGTTCGCCGTGGCCACACGACGGAACTCGACGACGGAGTCACGCTGGACCTTCGCATCGAAGTTGACCAACTGCTGCTGCATGGTGTCGATCGGGATGCCGGGGGCGCGCTTGGCATAACCATCCTGCAAGGCCTTCACCAGTACGGAAATGTCGACATCGGGCTGCGCGCTGTTCGCGAACTGGGTGCCAATCTGGTAGCCGATCGCATAGGACAGCTTGGTCTTGTCGATTGCCGGCGCCCCGGATGCCGGAGCGGTCGGAGCCGACTGTGCAAGCGCCGCGCCACTGACCAGTGCCAGCGCGATGACCAGGAAACGCAAGGGTGACATCCCGTTCTCCGTGAATCCGGAACTTTGAGCGTGCGTGGAGGATAGTCCATCGGCCACGAGGCCGCCCGTTCGCCATCAGACGCCGCCGGAAGCCAAAGGTTCCCCTGCTAACATTTGCTTCCTCATCCCCTCGCCAGGAACCGCCATGGCCTTCCGTCATGTGACCACCGCGAACCGCGCTGCCGTCCGCACCATCACTGTCAACCGCCCCGACAAGCTCAATGCGCTCAATCAGGAAACCATTGCCGAGCTGACCCTGGCGTTTCGCCAGGCCGCCCAGGACGATGCCGTTCGCGTCGTTATCCTCGGCGGTGCCGGCGAGAAGGCCTTCGTGGCCGGTGCGGACATCTCGGAGATGACGGGGTGGGCACCGGTGAAGGCCCAGGCGGCATCACGCGCCGGACAGGACCTGATGCTGACCATCGAGCGCCTCGGCAAGCCGGTGATCGGGAAGATCCAGGGCTATGCCCTCGGCGGTGGCATGGAACTGGCCATGGCCTGTCACATCCGCGTGGCCAGCGAGAAAGCACGCTTCGGCCAACCCGAGATCGGCCTCGGGCTCATCCCGGGTTTCGGTGGCACGCAACGCCTCACCCGCCTCGCCGGGCGCGGTGCGGCACTGGAACTCTGCCTGCTCGGTCAACCCATCGACGCCGCACGGGCCGAGCGGCTGGGCATCGTGGCCCGCGTGGTGCCCTCCGAGGAACTCGAAGCGACCGTGGATGCCATGGCCGACCAGCTGGCGGCGGCCGCACCGCTGGCGCTCAAGGGCATCCTCGAGGCCGTGATCGAAGGCGGCGAATGCGCAATCGACCAGGGCCTGGCATTTGAGACCCAGGGCTTCGCGATCGCGTTTTCCACCGAAGACATGCGCGAAGGCACGAGCGCGTTTCTGGAACGCCGGAAGCCGTCGTTCAAAGGGGCCTGAGGTAAAGGCATCGCCGCTGAAGCGGCTCCTACCGAGCAGGTTGACGGGACCTGCTGGGTAGGAGCCGATTCATCGGCGATGCTCCTGGCCAGCAAAACTCACCCATGCCCGCCGGCGTACTTCTTCTCGCCGGCCGTCACCCGCACATCGAGCCGGTTCTCCGGCGGAGCCAACGGACAGGTCGCATACGGCGTGAAAGCGCAGGGCGGATTGCGGGCCTCGTTGAAATCGAGGACAAGCTTGCCGTCCTTCGCCAGCGCGGTGTCCAGAAAACGCGCTGCGCCGTAGGTCTCCTTGCCACTGGTGCGGTCGGCGAAGACGAAGAAAAGCGAATCCGGTTCTTCCTGGATCGGATACAGCTCGAAGGTATGACCGTCGCGGACGAACACGGCCTTGCCCGGCACCTTCTCCTTGTCGATGCCGCCGAGCACATTGCCGATTTCCAGCTCGTGCGGCGGATCGAAAGGCACCCAGTCGGCGACCACGCGCCACGACGGGTCGATCGGGAAATAGTCGAGACCGACGAAGTGAGCCCGTGAGTCGGCGTTCTCGTCCTTCACGCGCAGGGCCTTCTTGCCCTCGCGAGCGATGACGAAGAAATTCGCCGAGCCGAAGCGCACTTCCGTGGCCTTGCGGCCCGTGCCGCCATCGTCCACGAGCGTGGCGCGCTGGACATCGCGACCGTCGACGAGGACCCCACTGCCCTTGGCCAGCTCGAGCGTGGCCGAGCCGCCTTCGTCGAGAGTGATCGTGCCGAGATGCGCCGGACCCGCCTTAAGGATGATGTCGTTGTCCGCGGCGCTGCCGATGCGATTGACGCCGGGCTGGAGCCATTCGAGCCCGATGAGACTGAGCCAGCCGTCCGGCGCCTTCAGCGTCTGCAGGCGGTCGGCACGGACTTTCTCCACGGAGGCCGCGTAGTCGTCACCGGCAACGGCACTTCCCGTGGTCACGGCGATCACGGAGGCAAAGGCGAGCGAGCGGATCATGGCGTTACCTCGTTTGGACGTCTATCCGTCCAGCATAGCGCGATCAGCGACCGCGAAGGAACAACCGATCCAGCTCGCCCAAGGATAACTGTACCCAGGTAGGCCGACCGTGATTGCATTGTCCAGACCGCTCGGTAGCTTCCATTTCGCGCAGCAGCGCATTCATTTCGGGAATGCCCAGGCGCCGGCCCGCGCGTACAGAGCCGTGACAAGCCATGGTCGAGAGCAATTCGTTTTCCAGCTCCTCGAGGCGCCGCGAGCTGCCGTGCTGGGACAGTTCGGCGAGCACGTCGCGCGTCAGCTGGGCCACGTCGGCACCTTCGAGAAGCGACGGAATACGGCGCACGACGACGCCGGACGGCCCACTGCGCGAGAGCTCCAGGCCCCACTCCGCCAGTGCGTCCGCGTGCTCTTCCGCCGCGGCGGCTTCGCGCGCGCTCACGGCGATGGACAAGGGCACGAGCATCAGCTGTGAACGCAGGTTCGCGGTGACGCGGCCGTTCTTGAGTTTCTCGTAGGTGATCCGCTCGTGCGCCGCGTGCATGTCCACCAGTATCAAGCCGTGCTCATTTTCGGCGAGCACGTAGATGCTTTTCAGTTGGGCAATCGCATAGCCAAGCGGTGGCACGTCGCTGCCGGCGTCGGGCTCGTTGCCGGCCAGCGGCGACCCGGCCGCGAACGACGGGCGCGACGCAGAAGACGACCCGAACAGCGTCGCGTAGTCGGCCAGCGGCTCGTCACGCACGCCGAGGCTAAGCCGCGACTGGCTGGCCGACTGCGGCCATGCCGGCATGGCCGGCGACATGGGTGAAACCGCGACCGGATAAGCGCTACCGGCAGTGCCGTGAGCGGTCGGATACGTGGATTCCATCACGGGCGCAGATGCACCGGCCCGGGTCTGCGCCAGCGCTTCGTGCAAGGTGCGGAACAGGAAGTCGTGGATCAGGCGCTGCTCGCGAAAACGTACTTCGCTCTTCGCCGGATGCACGTTCACGTCGACGCCCGTGGGGTCCAGTTGCAGGAACAACACGAACACGGGATGGCGGCCATGGAACAGCACGTCCGAATACGCCTGGCGAACCGCATGCGCGACGATGCGGTCGCGCACCAGCCGACCATTGACGTAAAAGTACTGTTGGTCGGCCTGCGAACGCGATGCGGTCGGCAAACCCACCCAGCCCGACAGCCGCAGGCCGGCAGCCTCGTGTTCGACCCGCAAGGACTGGCCGGGAAATTCGGGACCAAGCACCTCGGCGACGCGCGCGAGCGCGGCGTTCTCGTCGCGCGCGGGCTTGAGCAGGCGCACCGGCTTGCCGTTGTGGGTGAGGCGGATATCGACGCCTTCGCGGGCCAGCGCCAGGGACTTCAGCAAGTCGTCGATATGCGCGAACTCGGTGCGCTCCGCACGGAGGAACTTGCGGCGCGCCGGCACGTTGTAGAAAAGGTCGCGTACCTCGATGGTGGTGCCGGGCGGATGCTGTGCGGGGCGCGCATCCTGCAGCCGACCACCGTCGACTTCGATGCGCCACGCGGCGTCCTGGCCCTCATGCCTGGAGGTCAGGGAGAAGCGTGCCACCGAAGAGACCGACGCGAGTGCTTCGCCGCGAAAACCCATGCTTGCCACGCGTTCGAGGTCATCGAAGCTGCCGATCTTGCTTGTGGCGTGCGATGCCACGGCCAGCGCGAGTTCGTCGCGCGGGATGCCACCACCATCGTCGCGTACGCGAATGAGCCGGGTGCCGCCCTGCTCGATATCCACCTCGATGCGGCGGGCTCCGGCATCGATGCTGTTCTCGACGAGCTCCTTCACCACAGAGGCGGGACGCTCGATCACTTCGCCGGCCGCGATCTGGTTGATCAGCTCGGGCGGAAGGGGACGGATGCTGGGCATGGGCGGTGCGACCTGACGTGCTTTCAGGCCGAAAGGATAGCCCAAGGTCCCGCGGACTGCCGAACCACGTCAGCCCGACGGAATCACCATGACGGAGCCAATGCGGACATTATCGTCGTTCATCTTGTTGGCCATCTTCAGCGCGCCCACGGAAACGCCGTACTGGTTGGCGATGCCGGTGAGCGTCTCACCGCGGTTGACCCGGTGCAGATCCCGCACGTTGTCATCGGCACGACCGCTCGCGGCCTTGCTCGAAGGCGCCGGCGTGTCAGCCCTGGCGAGTGTCTTTTTCGGCGGCGCGGCGCGGCTTGCCGCCTTCACGGCATCCGACGCGACGGCCCCTGCGTCGGCCGCCATCGCGGGAGCCACCGGCGCGGACGCCGCCGTGCTGGCCAGCGAGGTTCCGTTGCGGCGTGCGGCCTKCGCGGCAAACCACGTGCCGGGCGGCGGCATCGACTCGAAATAGTTACGCACACCGCCAAGGACGGCCGTGGCGAGTTCGCGACGATGTCCATCGTCGCGCAGGCGGGTTTCTTCCGCCGGATTGGTAATGAACGCTGTCTCGACCAGGATCGACGGCACGTCCGGTGAGCGCAGCACGACGAAGTTGGCGCGCTCGACGTAACCGCGATGGGTCGGACCCAGACGACCCAGCGCCTTCAGCACGTTCCCGGCGATGGATTCGCTGGCCTGCATGGCATAGCCCTGCTGCAGGTCCAGCAATACGGCAGCGAGGCTATCGTCTTTGTCGTCGAGCGAGACGCCGCCGACCAGATCGGCGCGGTTTTCACGATCGGCCAGCCAGCGGGAGGCCTCGCTGGTCTTGCCGCGCGGCGACAGCACCCAGACCGACGAACCCTTGGCATCGCCGTTCTTGAAGGCATCGGCGTGAATGGAGACGAACATGTCCGCGTTGTGCTCGCGGGCGATTTCGTAGCGGCGCTTCAGCGGAATGAAATAGTCGCCGTTGCGCGTCAGCACGGCCTGCATGCCGGGCTGGCGGTTGATCTGGTCAGCCAGCTCGCGGGCTACCTGGAGGGTGACATCCTTCTCGCGCAAGCCGGTCGCACCCTTCGCACCCGGATCTTCACCGCCATGACCGGCGTCGATGGCGACTACGACCTTGCGATCCCCGGTGGGGAGCATGGGCGGGCGGCCTGCCGGGACCGTCTTGCCGCGCGAACCGCGGGTGGAACGCGTCGGCGCGGGCGCCTGCGTCGGTGCCTCGGCAGCGGCATCGTCGTCGGCCGACGCCAGGGACGGTGCATCGTGGTCGGCCACCGGCGGCGGATTGTCGCCCGGGTCGATCTGCCCACCCGGATAGAGATCCAGCACCAGACGGTAGCCGTAGTCACCGGCGGGCTTGAGCAGGAAGCTCTTCGGCTTCGCCTTCGGATCGACCGTCGCGACCAGGCGCGCCGAGCCACCCTGCTTGCTCACAGTCATCGACTTGAACAGGCCCTGGCCGCCCGGCGCGGCGAAATCGCCCGTCACCGAACTGCTGGCGACATCCAGCACGACACTGCCGGGCACGTCGCCCTGCGACATCTTGTAGGACGCCGGCCCGGACAGATCGAAGACCACGCGCGTGTACTCAGGACCGGCCCACGCACGGGCGGCCTTCACGTCGGCGGCCGACGAGGAGGCAGCAGTCAGCGTCGCGATGGCGGTCACGCACGCTAGGAGGCCAAGTTTGATAGTCATTCCCCTCATACGGCCCGGATTGAACTGCAAGCGCCCGACGAATGCAAGACGTTTTCCCTTGTTAATCCATAACCTGCGAAACCTTCGTCAACGGGCGTACAGGAATGTGCCGCAAGCGACGGGGGCAACGGCCTCAAAAAGCCCATGATTTCAGTGATGAATAGCGCAAAAGCGGCAAGGGGCGGGCGTTAGTCCTGCCGCGGCGGGACCGTGGTCAGGGAAGCCACGACGCGCTCGCCGAGCGGCGACCTCGACGCCATACGAACCGCCCTGCCCTCCGCTTCATGGCGAAAAGTCAGCGCTAGGTCCACCGGCGGCAAGGCACCAGCACCGCGCTCCGGCCACTCCACAAGGACGATGGCCCCCGGCTCGGCGAGGCTGTCCAGGCCAAGCCACTCCAGCTCGCCCGGATCGGCAATGCGATAAAGATCCAGGTGGAAGGCCTGGCGCTCACCGAGGTCGTAACCCTCGACGAGACTGTAAGTCGGGCTCTTCACACGCTCGCCCACACCGAGCGCGCGAAGAAAGGCGCGGGCGAACGTCGTCTTGCCTGCACCGAGGTCGCCGTAGAGGAAGGCCACGAGGCCGTCGGCTGGCAGATTCGCCGCGAGGCGACGACCCAGGGCCATGGTGGCCTCCTCGTCCGCGAGGATCAGCTCCACCTCGGCGCTCATGCATCCAACCCGTTGACAAGGCGACGCAGCGGCTCGAGCAGGTCCCCTGCGAGCAGCCCCCGCTCACCGGCGCGTGCCGCCGCGTCGCCAGCGCGGGCATGCAGCCCCACGCCGAGGCAGGCCGCCTCGTAAGCATCGCAACCCTGCCCCAGAAGCGCCGCGATAATCCCGGTGAGGGTGTCGCCCATGCCACCGCTGGCCATGCCTGGATTACCCCAGGGGCACACGGAGACCTCGCCCGTCGGTGAAGCGATCAGGCTCCCATTACCCTTGAGCACCACGACAGCCTTGTAGCGCCGGGCCATCTCGCGGACGGCGGCGAAACGGTCGGCCTGAACCGCCTGGGTGTCGATGCCGAGCAGGCGACCTGCCTCCCCAGGGTGCGGCGTAAGCACGACGGTACGAGGCAATGGGCGCTCCTCGGCACGCAGCAGGTTGAGCCCGTCGGCGTCGAGCACGGTCGGCAGCCCGGCATCGAGCGCGGTGGTCCAAAGCGCGTGGCCCCAGGCGGCCTGGCCCAGGCCGGGACCCAGGGCCAGCACGGAGGCCTTCTCCAGCATCGGCTGCAAGGCCTGCGGGCCATTGACACCATGGGCCATCAATTCCGGCCGCGCGGCATTCATCGCCAGCACGTTCTCCTCGCGCGTGGCCACGCTGACCAGGCCAGCACCCGTACGCAGCGCGGCTTCAGCGGCCATGCGCACGGCTCCGCCAGTGCCGTGGTCGCCACCGATGGCAAGCACGTGACCGTTCGTCCCCTTGTTCGACTCGCGCGGCCGCGAGTGCAGATGGGCGGGCAACAGGAGACGTGAGTCAGGCGTGTCGAGGACCGAATCCGGCAGTCCGAGGGCGTGAAGCTCGATCACGCCCGCGACTTCGCAGTGAAAGGTATGCAGCCCGCGCTTCTGCACGATGAAGGTCGCGGTCGCCTCGGCGCGCACGGCCACGCCGGGCATCGCCCCTGTGTCGGCTGAAAGCCCGGAGGGAATATCGAGGGCGAGGATGGGCGTGCCGACGGCGTTCATGGCTTCGATCGCGTCGTGGGCCTCACCCTCCGGCGCCCGATTCAGGCCCGTGCCGWAGATCGCGTCGACGAAGACGTCAGCGATGGGAAGACGGGTCCAGTCGGAAAAGGCGGCGCAACGTCCGCCCGCCGCGACGAAAGCATCGCGCGCCTGCGAGGCGTCGCCGCCCTTAGGTTCGCCCAGGGCGACCAGATCGACGGACAAGCCTGCCAGACGTGCGTCGCGTGCCACGAGGTAGCCGTCGCCACCGTTGTTTCCCGCGCCGCAGACCACCCGCAGGCGCCGGGCACCCGGCCAGCGGCGCTGCAGCATGGCGAAGGCCGCCGCCGCGGCGCGCGTCATCAGCTCCAGGCCGGGGACGCCGAGCTCGGCCGTCGCGCGCTGGTCTGTCGCGCGGGCCTGCGCCGAAGTGAAGAGAGCGGTACCGAGGGTGGGTGCGGTCATCGGGGGATTATAGAAGGGGCAAGTAGAATGCACGTATGCCCGCCTCGCCCGCCATCGACTACACCGCCCTTGCCACCGACATCAGGGCATGGGCGCGCGAGCTCGGGTTTGCCGACGTGGGCATCTCCGGCACCGACCTTGGCAACGATGAGGCCTACCTGGAGCGGTGGCTCGCGGATGGTCATCACGGCGAGATGGAGTACATGTCGCGCCATGGCACGCGCCGCAGTCGCCCCGCCGAACTCGAGCCCGGAACACTCCGCGTCGTGTCCGTACGCATGGACTACATCCCGCCCGGCACCGCGAATGCGTGGGACGTGATCAACGATGGCGACAAGGCGTACGTCGCCCGCTACGCGCTCGGTCGCGACTATCACAAGGTCATGCGAAACCGCCTGCAGAAACTGGCGGCGCGGATCGGTGAGCGGATCGGCGACTTTGGCTACCGTGCCTACGTCGATTCCGCTCCGGTGCTGGAGAAGGCTCTCGCCCGCAACGCAGGGCTCGGCTGGATCGGCAAGCACACGGTGTTGATCAACAAACGCGCGGGCTCATATTTCTTCCTTGGCGAGCTGTACACGGATCTCCCCCTGCCCGTGGACAAACCGGCCACGGCGCACTGTGGCAGCTGCCGCAAGTGCATCGATATCTGCCCCACCCAGGCGATCGTCGCACCGTACCGCCTCGACGCGCGAAAGTGCATTTCCTATCTCACCATCGAACTCAAGGGCAGCATTCCCGAAGCGCTGCGCGTGCCCATCGGCAACCGCATCTTCGGCTGCGATGACTGCCAGCTGATCTGTCCCTGGAACAAGTTCGCCCAGGAAGCGACGGAGCCCGACTTCGCCCCACGCCACAGCCTCGACGGCCCTAAGCTCGTCGACCTCTTCGCGTGGAGCGAAGCGGAGTTCCTTGCACGCACCGAAGGCATGGCGATCCGTCGCACGGGTTACGAAGGTTGGTTACGCAATCTCGCCGTCGGCCTAGGCAACGCACCGACGAGCGGCGAGATTCTCGCCGCACTAAACGCACGCGCCGACGACCCGTCGGAGGTGGTACGCGAGCATGTGGCCTGGGCGCGTGCGCAACATGCGTTGCGGGCGGGGTCGTAGTTTTTGGGGATAGCCGCTGCGCGGCTCATGTCTTCAGCGGCGTTCGCCGCCTAGCGCGCGTGCTGTCGTGGGAGTCGCGGTCGGGTTGGCCCTTGGGGCTCCCAACGCCCCCGCAAGCGTGAGGCGGCGAACGCCGCTGGTTGCATGGGGCGCGCAGCGACCGTCCTTTCGCCGATGAATCGGCTCCTACAAAGGCAGCATGAGCTTGCGCAGCGGGCTAAAAAAAAACCCGGCACAAGGCCGGGCTTGGTTACGCCATGTACGAGAGGTTCAAACCATGCCACCCGACTTGCGCACGATCAGCATCGCCATTTCGAGTGACTGCTCATAGTTCAGGCGCGGATCGACCATGGAACGGTACGCGCGATCGAGGTCGCCCTCGACCAGATCGCGGGCGCCACCGAGGCACTCGGTCACGTCTTCGCCAGTGAGTTCGAGATGCACGCCACCAAGGCGGGTGCCCGCGGCAGCATGGATATCGAAAGCCTGGTCGAGTTCGCCGGCGATGTTGGCGAAGCGACGGGTCTTGTAGCCATTGGTGGTGCTCTCGGTATTGCCATGCATCGGATCGGCCACCCACAGCACACGGCGACCTTCCCGCTTCACCGCCTCGAGCAGCGGCTGCAGATGCGTGCCGATCTTGTCGTTGCCCATGCGATGGATGAGCGTAAGACGGCCGGGCTCTTCGTTCGGGTTGAGCACATCGATAAGACGAAGCAGGTCATCCGCCTGAACCGTCGGCCCGACTTTCACCGCGATGGGATTGCGAATGCCACGGAAGTACTCGGTGTGAGCGCCATCGAGCGCCGCGGTCCGCATGCCGATCCACGGGAAGTGCGTCGACAGGTTGAACCAACCATCCTGACGCGGGACCTGCCGCGTAAGCGCTTCCTCGTAATGCAGCAGGAGGGCCTCATGAGACGTGTAGAAATCCACGCGCGAATAGCTCGAGATCGACTGGCCCGCGAGCGTCTCCATGAAGCGCAGCGAATCGCCGATGCTGGCGACCATGCGGCGGTATTCGGCGGCCAGCGGCGAATGCTCGACCCAGGCGAGATCCCAGTATTCCGGGTGGTGCAGGTCGGCAAAACCACCGTCGATCAATGCCCGCACGAAATTCATCGTCATCGCCGAACGCGCATGCGCCTTGATCAGGCGATTCGGATCCGCGCGACGGGCTTCCGGTGTGAACTCCGGACTGTTCACCAGGTCGCCGCGAAACGCCGGCAAGGTCACGCCCTCCCGTGTTTCGCTGTCGGCCGAACGCGGCTTGGCGTACTGGCCGGCGAAACGGCCAACACGGATCACGGGCTTCTTCAGGCCGTGGACGAGCACAAGGCTCATCTGCAGCAGCACCTTCAGTCGATTGGAAATGATCGGGCTGTTGCAGTCCGCGAAGCTCTCCGCACAGTCGCCGCCCTGGAGCAGGAAGCGCTCGCCATCCTGGGCCTCGGCGATGCGCTGCTTCAGCGCGAGGATCTCCCAGGAAGTGACCAGTGGCGGCAGCTGACCGAGCTGCTCGAGCGCGCGACCGAGTTCGCTGGCGTCGTCGTAGCTCGGCTGCTGGAGGGCGGTCCTCGACCGCCACGAACCCGGCGTCCAGTCGAGGGACGAGGGTGCTACGGCTTTGAGGGAGTGCTGCATGACGGCGGTGCCTTCGTGTATGCGCCTTGGGCGGCGCGGGGAAATCAACGGACGGTGCGACGGACGGCGACAAGCGCCCAGACGGTCAGCACGATGAACCAGAACAGCGTCCACCCGGGCATCGGGATGCCGAGGATGGGCTCGATCTTCGCGCACTCACCGGAACCGGTGAACGCCAACTTGAGCATCTTCGTGAACGGAAAAGCGTCGAACAGATAGCCGAGACCCGGTCCGCACGCCGGCACATCCGCGGCGGGAAGCGACTGCAGCCACAGATGCCGGCCGGCCGTGGCGATGCCCCAGAGTCCACCCAGCGTGATCAGGACGGCGTAAACGCCGCGAACACCCACCCTGCGCGGTGCGTGCAGGCCACCGACCAGGAAGAACAGGCCCATGGTGCACACGGCGATACGCTGGAAGATGCACAGCGGGCACGGGTCCAGGAGCATCACGTACTGCGCATAGAGCGCGAACGCCATGAGGGCAACACAAACAACGAAACCGGCGAGATAGCGACCGCGGAACGAGAGGTTCATAGAGGCGATATGCGGTGGGGAACGCCCACGTTAACCCTTTGTGCACGTGCTTGTCAGCAACTGCGTAAAGTTTCTTTTGTAACCATGGATCAATGGCTTGCGTAAGAATTACCGCAAATCCCCGGTCGCCGCCCCGAAACGAAAAAACCCCGGCAGGTCTCCCTGCCGGGGTTCGTTCGAATCGGCCCGCCAGGGCTTACTCGGCGTCGACCGCTTCGGTCTTGGCCGGGCGATCCACGAGTTCGACATACGCCATCGGCGCATGATCGCCGGGACGGAAGCCGCACTTGAGGATGCGCAGGTAGCCGCCGGGACGCTCGCGGTAGCGAGGACCGAGCTCGACGAAGAGCTTGCCGACAGCCTCTTTATCGCGCAGACGCGCGAAAGCGAGGCGGCGGTTGGCAACGCCATCGGTCTTGGAGAGCGTGATGAGCGGCTCTGCGACGCGACGGAGTTCCTTCGCCTTGGGAAGGGTGGTACGGATAAGCTCGTGCTTGATCAGCGACGAAGCCATGTTCTTGAACATCGCTTCGCGGTGGCTGCTCGTGCGGTTGAGCTTGCGACCGGATTTCTGGTGGCGCATGGCGTTTACTCTCTAGGTCTATTGTTAGGAAAAGTCGTCAGAATGAAGCGACTTCCCGCGGTTACCCGCTATTCGAGGCTGTCAAAACGCCCCGTTATTAAGAGCACGGTCTCTATGGACCGTTCTGTACTTCCGGTGGAAATGCGCGAGGCAYCCGCCGGATGGCGCAAAGAATCGGGGCGATCGAAAAGCGATCGCCCCGTTTGAATCAGCCCAGCTGCATACCGTGGGAAAGCCCCGGCGGCGGCCAGTTTTCGAGCTTCATGCCGAGAGCGAGACCACGCCCGCCCAGCACATCCT
>NZ_JBFUIT010000048.1:0-19030 GCF_056401735.1 Luteibacter sp. P4_D7_3 | reverse complement strand
GGCCAGGGCAAGTTCGCCTCGGTTGGCAACTCCGGCGTGGACGAAGCTCGCCGACTGATCGATATGTGCATCGATGCCGGTGTGAATCTGATCGACACGGCCAACGTCTATTCCGACGGCCGTTCGGAAGAGATCATTGGCGAAGTCCTCGGCGGCAAGCGTCCGAAGGACGTGCTGATCGCCACCAAGGCTCGATTCCCGATGGGCGACGGCCCCAACCATGGCGGCCTCTCGCGGTACCACCTGATTCGCGAGTGCGAAGCCAGCCTGAAGCGTCTGCGCACGGACGTGATCGATCTCTACCAGGTGCACCAGTGGGACGGGCTGACGCCGCTCGAGGAGACCCTGGAAGCCCTCGATACGTTGGTTCGCGACGGTAAGGTGCGTTACCTGGGTTGCTCGAACTATTCCGCATGGCACCTGATGAAGGCGCTCGGCGTGAGTGAGCGCGAGCACCGCCAGCGCTTCATCAGCCAGCAGATCCATTACACGCTGGAAGCGCGCGAAGCCGAATACGAATTGCTGCCGATCTCGATCGACCAGGGCCTGGGCGTCCTGGTATGGAGTCCGCTCGCCGGTGGCCTGCTGTCGGGTAAGCATCGCCGTGACACGAAGGCGCCGGAAGGATCGCGCCACCTCGAAGGCTGGACGGAGCCGCCGATCCGCGACGAAGAACGTCTGTGGCGGATCGTCGACGTGCTCGTCGGGATCGCCGACTCGCGCGGTGTGTCGGGTGCACAGGTCGCCCTGGCCTGGTTGCTCGGACGTCCCGCGGTAACGTCGCTGGTGATCGGTGGCCGTACGGAGGCCCAGTTCAAGGACAACCTGGCTGCCGCCGAGCTGAAACTCACGGTCGAGGAGCGTCAGCGCCTGGACGAGGTCAGTGCGCCGCCGGTGCTCTACCCGTACTGGCACCAGTTGATGACCGCATCGGACCGGTTGGGTCCGGCGGACATGCCGTTGCTGGCGCCGCATCTGAAATAAGTTTTTTTCAGAATCCTTCCATGGGCTTGAGCAGGCGACTCGCGCATCATGTGCCGGTCGCCGCAAGTCACGGGTGGCAACGGTCGGGGCGTGGGACGCGTCCCGGCCGTTTTTTATGGCTTTGCCGTTGAACCCCAGTCTTCGGGGGTGAAGGAAAGGTGCAGCACCGTCCGGTTGCCGTCTTCCAGTGGCGGATGGTAGTCGAGCGTGGTGCAACCGCTGGCCAGCTGGCGCTTCGAGGCCAGGGCCATCGATTTCGCCATCTGTGCGCCATACGCCGGCGTGCCTGCCCGCGTGAGCTTCAGGGCCATGCGAAAGCCATCCGCGCTGACGCCGTCGGGAAGGTCTCCCGGCGTTGCCTCGCCTGGCTGCAGCGCCACGACATCCATGCTGCGACCACAGGTGCCGGCACTGATGATGTCAACGCCGTCCAGAAGACCACTGATGAAAGGGTCGGCATTTTCCGCGAGCGAGTCCACGGCATCGACGGTGGTCGTCAGCCGGATTTTCACGTAGTACAGCTTCCGGTAGAACAGGTAGGTACGCGACGTCAGCATGTCCTGCTGGGCATCGAAGACGATCGGCAGGAAGCGGCCCTCGACCTTCTTTCCGCCGGCCAGCGACGCCGTATACGCGCTTTCGTCACCCCACCAGACGTTCCGGTAGATCTGCTGCCTCTCGGCATAGGCGACCGATTCGCGGAAATCCTCCGATGCCCGATGCAGCATCTTCGGGCTGTCGCCTTCGCCCGCGGGATAGATGAAAACGTCGGCGATGATCCAGTCGGCGTGGTCGATGCGATAGCGCAGCGACACCCCGGCCGCGATGTCGCCTTCATCGGCGTAGTTCTTGACGGCGGAGAGCGTGGCATCGGGCAGTCGCTTGGGCGCAATGATCCACGTGTCGTCCACCACGCCGCGATGGCTGCCTGCATCGGGCAGCGCAAACGGGGGCGCCGCAGGCGCCTCTTGCGCATGTACACCCAGGCCTGCCGTCAGGCCGAGCAGGACGGGAATCACCTTCCACCGCAACATCGTCAACACAACCCCTGAAATATCGAACGCGAACCCCGTGTGAGCACTATAGCCATCCGTTCGTCTCAACGGGAGCGTCGGGATACATGGAGCCGTCGACGTAGAAAAGCCAGGGTCAGGGTTTCCAGTTTGCGGGGGAAAACGACACCCGTTTCCGGCACCCGACGGTGCAATTCACCATCGAACCAGCCCGCGAACACCTCCGGATGGATGTACGACGCGCGACACACGGCCGGCGTGTTGCCGAGCACGGTCGCCACCGATTTGACGGCCGCGGCGAGGGTCGCCTTGACGGCCCGTTCGCCACCCTCGTCGGGGACGGCTGTCGCCGCCAGCACGGCGACGGCGTTTACCGTGCCGCCCCAGGTGCGGAAGTCCTTCGCCGTGAACTCGCCGCCGGTCACTTCCCGCAGGTAATCGTTCACCATGCCGGAATCGATGGGCTGGCGTTGTCCTTCGTCGTCCAGATACTGGAACAGTCGTTGACCGGGAAGCTCCTGGACTTTGCGCACGGCTTTGACGAGTTTGCGGTCGTCGAGCGTGACATCGCGCCACTGGCCGCTCTTGCCACGAAAGTGGAACTCGATCCGGTCCTTGCGCGCGGCGACATGGCGCGAGCGCAGGGTGGTCAGGCCGAAGGAGTTGTTCTGTTTGGCGTAGGTGTCGTTACCTACGCGGATCATGGTCTCTTCCAACAGGCTCACCACGAGTGCCAGCACCTTGTCGCGCGGCAGGCCGGGCAGGCTGAGGTCCTTGCGCAGACGACGACGCAGGTGGGGGAGCGCTTCGCCGAACTCCAGGATCCGCTCGAACTTGTCGCAATCGCGCACATGCCGCCACTTCGCGTGGTACCGGTACTGTTTGCGCAACCGGGCGTCACGACCTGTCGCCTGGAGATGGCCTCGCTCGTTGGGGCAGATCCATACCTTCGTATAGGCTGGCGGAATGGCCAGGGCGCGTATGCGCGTCAGCACGTCCTCATCGGTTATCCGCTTGCCCTCGACATCCATGTACTGGAAGGCCCGCCCGCGCTTGCGTCGCGTGATGCCGGTGTCGGTGTCGCACACATAGACCAGGCCCGCCGCTTTCGCGTGGGCCTGTTCGACATCCGGCACCACAAGGGCGTCGTCGGGCGGCTTCCTGGACATGGCCGGCAGTGTGTGCCGGCCAGCGATCAAGACACGGTGAACGCGGCGTCAGTCGACGCGGCAGTAAACCGCCTTGAGGTAGCGGTTCTCGGGGACGTTACTCGCCACCGGGTGGTCTGCGYCGGCCCCGTCCACATGAAGGATCTGGATGTTGCGGCCCGCATTGAGGGCGACACGGCGGATCATTTCGATGAAGTCGTCCTCGCCGACAAGACCCGTGCACGAGCAGGTCAGGAGGATCCCGCCGGGGGCGATCACGTCGAGCGCCGTGCGGTTCATGGCGAAGTACTTCTTTAGTGCGTTGACCACCTGGTTGCGGTCGCGCGTGAGCTTGGGCGGGTCGAGCACGACAGCGTCCCAGGTGTCGCCGCGGGCAATGGCAGCGCGCAACCACTCGAAAACGTCGCCCTGTTCGAACGTCGCCTCGACGCTGTTCAGCCGGGCATTTTCACGGGCGACGTCGAGGATGGCCGCATCGGCGTCGACGCCGATGGCCTCCCGCGCGCCCGCCTTCATGGCGTGTACCGCAAAGCCGCCGGCATTGCAGCAGAGGTCGAGCACGCGGCGCCCGCGCGCCAGCTGGGCAAAGCGGCGACGGTTGTCGCGCTGGTCGGCGAAGAAGCCGGTCTTGTGGCCGAGGCCGGGTGCGGCATGGAAGGCTAGCCCGTGCTCGTGCACGTCGACGGCGGCAGGCGCGTCGTTGGAGCGGACATCGAACGACTCCTGCCGCTGCACGTGATCTTCGGCGAACCAGTAAAGCGACGCGCCGGGGAAGTGGCGTTGCAATTCCGCGTGAATGGCCTCGCGGAAGCGCCACATGCCGGCGGCAAAGTACTCCACCACGAGATGGTTCGCGTAACGATCCACGACCAGGCCGGAGAGGCCGTCGCCTTCGCTGTGGACCACGCGCCAGGCGTCGCTCACCTCGTCCAGGCGGAGCAGGTCGCGACGGAGTTCCACGGCCTTGGCAATCCGCGAAGCGATCCAGCCGGCGTCGATGGCCTGGTCGGCGTCGGTGGTGAGCAGGCGCAGTGCCACGCGCGCATGGCCATTCCAGAATCCGCGCCCGACAAAACGGCCCTTCCCATCGAGCACGTCGACGACGCTCCCGGGCGGCAGGCGTTCTTCGGGCTTGACGATCTGGGCCGACCATACCCACGGGTGGCCGGGGACGCGGTCGGTTTTCAGGCGGATGGTGGGCGTGGCAGGACTGTTCATCCCGCCATGATACCGGGGCTTAGCGACCGAAGCGCAGGATCAGCCAGGAAACCAGGGCCAGCAGGTTGATGCCCAGATGCGCCGGCGACGGTCCACCGAGGGCGAGCTGCCAGCCATGTGTCGCGATAGACCAGTCGAAACCCAACCGCGGGGCACGCTGCAGGGTGATGAAGAGGTTGACGAAGGCGCCGCTCGACAGCGCGTAACTGAAGACGGGCGTCGCGATCAGGGGCGCCTGGAGGAATTGCGCCCAGATCGACATTTGCGTGCCGCGACCATCGTTGCTGGCCAGCAGGATGCCGGCGACGAGCATGAAGGCGAACAGCAGTACGCCGAGCACGGCGACGATGGCGTCCAGGCCGCTGAAGCGTCCGCCAAGGAGGCGATCGAACTGGTGGACGAGGCCGAACAGGCCGCCGGCGATCTCAAAAACGGCGATGACGCGGGTGAAAAAAGAATGCATGGGTTCTCCGTGGATTAGAGGTCGTCGGCGATCTCGTGGAGATCGGCGATGTGCTGTTCCCACCAACGCGCTTCGGCGGCGAAGGGGAAGGCGGCGGGGAAGGCGGGATCGTGCCAGCGTTCGGCGATCCATCCGGCGTAGTGGACCTGGCGCATCGCACGCAGCACGGGAATCAGGGCCAGTTCGGTGGGATCGAAATCGCGGAACTGTCCGTAGCCCTCGAGCAGGGCTTTCATCATGGCGTCGTCACCGGCGAGCATCCAAAGGTCCTGCACGGCAGGGCCGGTACGGGCGTCGTCGAGGTCGACGAAATGCGGACCCGCATCGGTCCACAGAACGTTGCCGGGATGGCAGTCACCGTGAAGGCGAATGCGGTGCACCGGGCCGACGGCCTCGATGCGGTCCGCGACGGCGGTATCGACACGGCCCGCCGCGAAACGGTAGGCGTCGAACAGGTGCGCCGGCAGCAAGGCGGAGCCGAGTGTCGCGCGCATGGGCGCTTCGATCATCGTCGGCCGGTCCAGGGTGCCGCGAGCCTGGAAGTGGCCGCGCGCTCCCACGGCGTGCATGCGTGCCAGCAGCCGGCCCAGCCATTCCAGCTGGTCCGCCGATTCCAGCGAAGGCGCCCGTCCGCCACGTCGCGGGTAGATCGCATAACGGTAGCCGGCGTGGCGCAGCAATGTCTGGCCCTCGAACGCGAGGGGCGCCACCATCGGCAGCTCGGCGGCGGCCAGTTCGAGGGCGAAGGCATGCTCTTCCGCGATCGCCGCATCCGTCCATCGGCCAGGGCGGTAGAACTTGGCGACGACGAAACCGCCTTCCTCGAGTCCCACCTGGAAAACACGATTCTCGTAGCTGTTAAGGGTCAGCAGGCGGCCGTCGCTCCACGATCCGGCGGCATCCACCGCGGCGAGCACCACGTCTGGCGACAGCGCCGCATACGGCGCACCTTCACTCACGAGCGAAGATTTCCCGGGGCGCCGCCCGGCGATGGAATCACCGCCATGGTCAGCCGCGACAGGCAGACCAGCTTGCCGGTTTCCTCTTCGATGCGAATTTCCCATACCTGGGTGGTGCGCCCCAGGTGAATGGCTTTTGCCGTGCCGGTGACCAGGCCACTGCGTACGCCACGGAGGTGGTTCGCATTGATATCCAGGCCGACGGCGATTTCCCTCTCCACGTCGAGCGTGAGCAGGGCGGCGGTGCTGCCCAGCGTCTCGGCCAGCACCACGGACGCGCCGCCATGAAGCAGCCCGAACGGCTGCTGCGTGCGGTGGTCGACGGGCATGGTGCCGCGAATCCAGTCGTCACCCGCGTCGACGAAGCGTATGTCGAGCGTCTCCATCATCGTGCCCCGGCTCCAGCCGTTGATCCGCGCGAAGTCGATGGGTTGCTTCCAGATGGCCATGGGCAGGCATCGTGTAATGAACAAGCCGCCATTGTCCTACAATGCGCGGGTGCCCACCGTAACCCTGACATCGTCCGGCAAGCGATTCGACGCCGCTGCCGACGAAACCGTGCTCGAAGCCGCCCAGCGCGCGGGAATCGCCCTCCCGTATTCGTGCCGAGGCGGCGTGTGCGGAAGCTGCAAGGCCACCCTCGTCGAGGGTGAATGCTCGTACCCGCGCAATCCGCCAACGGCCCTTTCCGGTCCGGCACGCATGCGTCACGCGATCCTGCTCTGCCAGGCCGTTCCCTGCGGTGACATCGCCATCCAGGCGCGCGAGATCGCGTCGGTGGAAGACATCCCGCACCGTCGTGCCGAGACCGTCGTCGTCGAGCGACGCATGCTTGCACCGGACGTAGTAGGTATCTGGCTGAAGCCGCTTGGCGACGATCGGCTGAACTGGCTGCCGGGTCAGTACCTCGACGTGATTCTCGAGGATGGCAAGCATCGGCCGTTCTCGATCGCCAGCGGCCCGCTCGCCGACGGAACGATCGAGCTTCACGTACGCCATGTGCCCGGCGGTGGCTTCACTTCCTGGGTGTATGAATCGTTGAAGGTCGGCGATCGGCTGACCATCGAGGTGCCGCTGGGCACCTTCGTGCCGCGCGAGGATTCCGAGCGACCCATGCTGTTCATGGCTGGCGGTACCGGCTTTGCACCGGTGAAGGCGATCGTCGAGCACTTCATCGCACTCGGGACGCGTCGGCCGATGCACATTTACTGGGGTGCGCGGATCGCCGAGGACCTTTATCTCGCCGACCTCGCGCGCGGCTGGGCGGCGGACACGCCGACGATCACCTTTACGCCGGTGTTATCCGATCCCGAGGCGGCCCGCGCTAGCGGGCTTCGCGAAGGCCTAATTCATGAGGCCCTGCTGGAAGACTTTCCGGACCTCGCCGCGTTCGACCTCTATATGAGCGGTCCCCCCGCGATGGTCGCCGCCGGACGCCAGCTCTTCATCGATGCGAACCTGCCGGAAGACCGGCTGTACTTCGATTCATTCGACGTGGCGCCCGACGTGCTGGATGCGATCCTGCGGGGTCGGGCGGGGATCCACGGTCTTTGAAGCGTTAAAGCTCACGCTGCGGCGGGCGCGGACGTAGCGGCGCAGAGCCTGACGTAGCGGTGCAGAGCCTTCGGTGCCCACCCTCGCTGCTCAGACACGTCCTCCGCGTTTCGTACCGGAGAGGCCACTGCGCGGCCGTAGGCCAGTAGGTACATGGGCCGCGGAGCGGCCTTTCCTTCTCGAACGCGGAGGACGTGTCTGAGCCGCGAGGGTGGGCACCAAGGTCTCCCCGCGAGACGCCCAGGTGTACGAAGCGACGGCGAAGCCGAGCCGCCCAGAAATGCCTATTTCTTGCCTTTCGCGAGCGGTAGCTGGGCGGTCTGCCAGGCATAAGTTCCGCCGTCGAGCACGAAGACCTTCTGGAAGCCGGCCTTGATCAGGCGGTTGGCTGCCTTGCCGACGCCGCGGCCGTCCTTGTCGATGAGCACGACCGGAAGGTCCTTGGCCTTGCTGAGGTCCTTCTGCGTTTCCGGGTCGAACTGGCTCATGGCCACGTTCTTGGCACCCGGAACATGGGCTTTTTCGAAGTCGGCGCTGGCCGAGAGGTCGATGATCAGCGGTGTATCGCGGTTGATCAGCTGGGTCAGGCCAGCCGGGGTGAGCATCTTCCACTTGCGGAAGAGGGTCATCACTTCGCCACCGAGCAGGGCGAGCAGGATCGCCACGAACAGCGCGACCAGCAGCAGATGGTTGCTGGCGAATTCGGGCAACTTGTGCAGTACGTCGTTCATCGGGTTATTGCGCGTCCCAGTGGGGATAAACGGCCGATTATATAGGCTTTACTTCGGCGAGAAGTCGGGCAGGCCGGTCATCAGCCACCACTTCTTCTTTTCCGGGTCGTAACGCCAGCGCTGGCGGTCGACCACGGTGCGCTCGGACTGGGTGTTGATGTTGACCACGTTGATCTGGACGACCTGGACGACTTCGTTGTCGCCATCGGGCCGCGGGCCGCCGCCCTCGTCATAGCCGGTGATGCGCAGCTGGCCGAGCCGGCCCTGGTCGACGGAGCTGAGCGGGTGGTCGGCGATGTAGTCCTTGTCGAGGAAGCTCTGCGCACCTTCCCAGTCACCCCATCGGACCGCCGACGCATAGGCGTTGGTGGTACGGGTGAGCGCTTCATTACGTATGTCGGTGGCGCAGCCGGACAGTAGGGATACGGCAAGAACGAGGAAAAGCAGGGCGATACGGCGCATGGCGGGTTCCATCGTGGCGTCGGCCGGCATTATGCCCGGCGTTTGGCGACGAAACGCGCATCCAGGCTGGCCATCGGTTTCCCGTCCGCACCCGGAACCACGCAGGTGAAGTCCCCACGGGCCCGTCCACGGGCTTTCAGCATGCCAAAGAAGCCCTTCCAGTTGGCCCCGGGGGCAAGGGTGGCCTCGGCGCGGAGGTCGTCCCAGATGGGGTCCAGGTAGCGCACCGTGGAATCGGCGACGAAGACATCGCAGTCCTCCCCGCGCTCGCGGAGCACGGCCTCGACCAGGGCCCAGCAGGTCAGGGTCATCAGCGCCACGATGCTTCCGCCGAAGGCACAGGCCTTGTCGTTGATGTTGGGCAGCAGCGGTGCCGTCATGACCAGACGCATGCCATCGAAGCTGTCGATGCTCACCGCCATGGCCCGCGCGAGGGGAATGCCATCGAGGATGAAGCGCTCGAGATCGGCGAGGGAAATGTCGTTGGGAGTCATAAGCAGCGAAGTCTACGAGGCAAGGCAAACCGTTCGCACCCGTATGGCCGAACCACGACCTTCGGCAGTGGCCCGCAAGGCGGCCGCTTCCTATCCTGAGCGCTCAGTAGCAGGATGCTTTCGTGAGCCGTAACTACCCTCTTCGCAACGTTACCGTCGTCATCACCCGCCCTGCGGGCACTGCAGGCCCGCTCTCCCGTCGGGTACGCAAGCTGGGAGGCATTCCGGTCAGCGTGCCTGGGCTATCGCTCCGCGCCATCGAAGACGCCTCGGCGGTGGACGCCGCGCTGCGCGCCGCGCTCGAGGGCGACGTGCTGGTTTTCACCAGCCCGGCCGCCGTCCGCTTCGCGGCGGACGTGTTGCCCCTGGCGACCCAGGCCACGGTGATCGCCGTAGGTCGTGGCACCGCCCGGGCCCTGAGAACCGCCAACCTCACCGATGTGCGTTTTCCGGAAACCTCGCAGGACAGCGAGGGCGTGCTCGGCCTGCCCGAACTGGCGGCGGTGGCGGGTAAGCGGGTCGCCCTGATCGGCGCCCCCGGCGGCCGAGGCCTGCTGCGCGAGCAACTCCTGGCGCGCGGCGCGGTGCTCGACGAAGTCCATGTCTACCACCGCGTGGCCCCACGCATCGACCGCCGTCATATCGATCCCCTGCTGAAGCTCGGCCGCCGCTCGGCGGTCTTGTTGTCCAGCGCCGAAGCGCTGGATCACCTGCATCGCGCCCTGATCGCCCCGGCCTGGCGCCGGCTGGTCCAGGCCGTGGCCGTGGTCAGCAGCGAACGGCTTCGGGACATCGCGTTGGAAACCGGCTTCGAGCGCGTCGTGGTGGCGCGGTCGGCCCTTCCGGGCGACCTGCTGGCGGCCGCTGCTGAGGTCTCGTTCACGCGCCGTTGAGGGATGTATTCCATGCGTTGGCGTATGGCCTGCTAGCATGCCTCGCATGACGACCGAGACCCCACCGACCGCACCCATTCCGGCGACGCCGGCCCCGGCCGCCGCGCCTGTGTCTGCCAGCCCACGGCGGACTGCCGACCCGGCACCTCGCCGTGGCGGTGGCGCACTTGCCCTGGCGATCCTGATCTCGCTGGCCGCCCTGGGCGCCGCCGGCTACACCGCGTGGACCGTCTGGACCATGCGCCAGGACGTCGGCGCCGCCAACGGACTTCGCGGACAGGTCGACACGCTGCAGGGCACGGTCGACGGTCTGCGTGACGACAATGCCAACCTGCGTCGCCGTGTCAGTGACGCAGACGGCGTCAATCGCTCGGCCCGCGAAGAGATGCTCGGTGTCTCCGAACGTACGAAAAATCTTGAAGACGCCGTCGCCAATCTGTCCGAGCGAAGCCTCAGCGGGCACGACGCGATGCTGCTCGACGAAGCGGAGTCCTTGCTGCGCATGGCCAAGGAGCGCTTCGCGCTGTTCGGCGACGCCAGTGGGGCGCTTTCCGCCTACGACCTCGCCGATAGCACGCTCGCGGCGGTGAACGACAGCGCGTTCGCGGCCGTCCGGCAGAGCCTGAAGGCGGAGCGCGATGCGCTTGCGGCCGTGGCGCCATCGGCGCGGGCAAGCGATCTTGCCGCGCTCGCCGACCTGCGAGCGCAGATTCCTACCTTGCCGCTGAAAGATCTCGATGCGCCGACAGCCGCGACCGAAACGCGTGGTTTCTGGCAGCGCGCCGGCGATGCGCTCGGCAGCATCGTCAAGGTAAGCCATGACGACGGCACGCCGTTGGGTCTCGCCGACGATCGCCTTGCGCGCGAGCTCGCGGCGCTGGATGTCGCCCACGCCGAGGCCGCCGTGTTGGCCTATGACGACGTGGGTCGAGCTGCCGCGCTGAAGCGCGTCGACGCGACGCTCGCGGCGCGTTTCAATCCGAACTCGCCGACGGTGCGGGCCGCTCGCGTACGGATCGCCGCGCTACTGGCCAGCCAGGCCAAGGGTGCCGCGCCGAAACTGGGCGCTGCGATGAACGAACTGCATAACCTGCGTTCGGTGCATGCGCTGCAGCCCGGCCCGGCCGCCGGACCGGCGCATGCAGAGTCTGTCGCCCATCCCGCATCGGCTTCGACGGCTGCTCCGAAGGCCACGCCATGAAGCTATGGCGCTGGATTGTCGGTTTTATCCTGGTCGCGGTGCTCGCGGCGTTCGCCTGGCATTGGGTAGCGGATGATCCGGGCTCGGTTCTGATACGGCTGCGTGGCACGACGTTGCAGATGACCGTCGTCAGCGCCGTGGTGATCCTGTTGCTCGCCTGGGCCGTCATCGCTGCGCTGGTCACGTTGATCCGCTGGCCCTTCGGTGCGCTGAACCGCCGTCATCGGCGACTCAGTCGTCGTCGGCTCGCCGATGGTCTCGTCGCGCTGATCGAAGGCCGTCACGGCGAAGCCGAGCGTGATCTGAATCGCGCGGCGCGCTACCCGTCGGTGCGTGGCCCCGCCTTGCTCGCGGCCGCCGAAGCCGCCGAGCGCCACGGCGAGTCGACGCGCGCTCTCGAAACACTCGATCAGGCGGCCCAGGAAACGCCGCGCGCCGCGCGCGTGTTACGCGCTCGCCTTCTTCGTCGCGCGGGTCGCCCCGCCGAGGCGGCGGCCCTGCTGGCGCCCGAAGCGAACAGTGGATCGCTCACGCCGTCCGGCTGGATCGAATACGCCGAGGCTTCGCTGGAATCCGGCGACGCGCGTAATGCCGTGCGCGCCCTCGATCCGTTACAGAAAAGCGGCGAACTCGGTGCGCGTGCGTTCGCCGAACTGGAAAGCCGGGCGGTCGCGGCGAACATCGCCAGCGCGCCCGATGGTGCTTCGCTCTCCACGCTTTGGTCGCAGTTACCGAAGGGCCAGCGCCGGCTGTCGGCTGCCGTCGATGCGTATGCGCGCCGTGCGTCGGGATTCGGCCAGAGCATGGCGGCCATGGACGAGATCGAAACCGCGCTGCGTCGCGAGTGGTCACCGACCCTCATCGCCACCTATGGCGGCATGGGCGCGGAGGATATGGAACAGCGGTTGCGGCGGGCGGAAGGCTGGGTGGATACACACCCGAACGATGCCGCGCTACTGACGGCCGTCGGTCGTATGTGCGTGCGTGCGCGTCTTTGGGGTAAGGCGAAGCCCTTCCTGGAACGTGCGCTTGCTATCGCGCCGAACGCCGACGCGTGGGAAGCCCTCGGTGATGTCTATGTCGGCGAAGCGCATCCGGAGCTTGCCCAGCGTTGCTACCGGAACGCGCTGGCGTTTGCTCGTGGTGAAGCCACCGAGGCGTTGCCTGAGGCGCGCAACCATCGCATCGACACACGAGTCACCGCGGTCGAAGAGCGCGACCAGCACGGGGTGCCGCGACTTTCACCGTAGGTCAGTCGCTGGTGGATCGGCCCCAGCCGTGAAAGTCCATGTAAACGGTGTTGCTCGCCACGTACTCGCTCTCGTCGTGGGGCGCGCCGTTTGCGTCGACACTGCCGCTCCCGGTAACGGGCTGCGTATATCGAATCGTGTAACGCCTCTCCGGAAGGAGGTCGTAGTCGACGGAAAGGTCCAGCGCATTGGTCAGCGTCTGTCCCGGATCGAGGCGGAGATAGAAGCTCGCCGGATCCCTTGCGTCGGTGGGGTTCTCCAGGCCCCTGAACCTCGGCCGGATGCCATGCTGGTCGACGATGGTGAACAGGGGGCGGCCGACATGACCATCGGGCGTCATCGGCGGAGTCAGAGCCTTCCTGAGGAACAGCGGTGATCGCCCACGATTGGTGAGCGTGATGACGATCCATCCCTTGCCCTGCCTGGCAGGGGCGACGGGCTCGGCGAGAGCGACTTGCAGATCGTTCGAGACCCTCCGGCCCATGGGTGCCGATGCCGCGGGAACCGAAGACCGCTCGGCAAGGGCCGGCCGATGGTCCAACGTGCCCTGATAGAGAGACGGACGAGTCAGGACACCGAGTGCGACGATGACCACGACGACCCAGACGGGGGCCGGTATGCGTAGGCGACGTTTCTTTACGGGCGTTTCGAGCGCCTGCCGCTCGGTTGCGGGTAACGCGTCGTAACACGACGCCCATTCCTGCTGGCGCGGGACCGTCAGGTACAGGCCCAGGTAAGCCGGAAACCGTCGAAAGTCGTCGCGGACTTCGAACCAGCGCCTGACGATCTGCGAGGGTAACGCGCCCTTTGACGCTTCGGCTCGCTCGATCAGGGAGAGCCTGTTCGCGCGAATGAGCGGGGGCAGGCCGGCCCAGGCCATGCGTTGCGATTCCACGGCATCGATCCACATGCCCTTCGGGCCGAGCGCCGCGAGGTGGCCGATCTCCTGCCAATGAAAATGTTGCGCGGCGAAGTCGAACACGTAGGCACGCTTGCGGAGCAGGCCTCTTGCGAGACGATCGATCAGAACGTCCTCGAATATTCCCGGCGCATCGATGTATTGCAGGCGAAGTTTTGCGGTACAGGCTTCCAGATCCTGCCGGATGTCCGACGCCTCGCCGTACGCGATGCGCGTGGCGAGCCAATCGATGAGTCGTATGGCCTCTTCCTGCGGATTGATCGCCACGACGGCCGGGAGCGGGCTCGCATCGTCGACCCGCGCCGGCTCCGGCTCTGGCTCCGCGGCAGGAGGAGGCGCTTCAACGTTGACGTCGACGATGTGGTCCTCGTCAGCCACCCAGGCGCGCGCTGCTTCGTAAGCCTCGCGTAATTGGGCAAACCCCGCCGGGTCGGTTGCCGGGTCGATCAGCTTGAGGCGAAGGGCGTAGGCGCGGCGTACCGAACGCTCGTCGGCGTGCAGGGGAAGCTGCAGCAGTGCCAGGAACCAGGGCATCGACATAAGGCTATTCCTTAGTCCGCCAGGTCGGGTGCGAAGTGATCGTTTGCCTCGATGCCTTGCAAGGCCTCGCGGAACAACGCGGCGTCGCGTGCGACAAGGCGCGGATCCTGCGTCGCCAGCACCTGCTCGAAGCGCAGGATCATCTGGCCCAGATGGTCGCGCGCCTGGTCGAGCAATTGTTCGTAGAGGCGTTCGGCACGCGCGAGCAGCGTGCGGTTCTCGAGCGTATCGCGTGGATGCACCTTGAGTGCCGCCAGCGCTTCGAGCCGTCGTGCGATCTCGTCGGGCCCCAGGCTTCCTTCATGACCTTCGATGACGAGGTGGCGCGTTTCCGACGTTGCAACGAGGGTGACTTCGACTTCGAGAAGGCCGTTGACGTCGTAAGTGAAGCGTACATCCACGCCCGCCGCATGGCCGGGACCAGGCGTGAGGGGCACGGTCACTTCGCCGAGCAGGATGTTGTCGCGAACCAGGCGCGACTCGCCCTGGTAGACATCGATGCGAAGGGACGGCTGGTTGGGGTCGACAGGCACGTAGCGCTGCACGCGACTGACCGGCACCACGGTGTTGCGTTGGATGATCGGCGAATAGAGGCCATCGGCCCGTCCGCCACCTTCGATATGACGCGAGACGGCGGTGCCAAGGGTGTACGGACACACGTCCGTCATCACCATCTCCTGGAGCGCCTTGTCCTTCATCTTCAGTCCGGCCTGGACCGCGGCACCGAGCGCGACCACTTCGTCCGGGTTGTGTCCCATGGCGGGGAAGCGTCCGAACATGCGCGTCGCCAGGGCGCGAATCATGGGCATTCGCGTCGCGCCCCCCGCGAGGACCACGTTATCGAGATCGGCGGCACGGATGCGAGCGTCGCGAAGCGAGCGTTCGATCGGGCGCCAGAGTCGCGTGAGTAGCGGCTGCGAGAGCTTCTCGAATGCTTCGTTATCGAGTTCGACGCGGGCCTCGTGGCCCTTCCAGGTGACGTCGAAGACCACACTTGCCTGGGTACCCAGTTGGCGCTTGGCCGCTTCCGCACGCGCCGTCAGACGTTGCATGAATACGGGGTCCGTACTCGCCGCGTCAGGAATGCCGTTCTGGAAAGCGAGGCCCGCGATCAGGGTGACGAAGTCTTCGCCACCGAGCATGTTGTCACCGGCGCTGGCGCGCACTTCCATCACGCCGTCGAACATTTCCAGGATCGAAACATCGAACGTGCCGCCGCCGAGATCGAAGACGAGGAACTGCGTCTCGCCCTGAGCGTCGTGGAGGCCGTAGGCCAGTGCGGCGGCGGTGGGCTCGTTGAGCAGGCGTTCAACCTTGAGGCCGGCGAGCTCGCCGGCGACACGAGTGGCCTTGCGTTGGGCATCGGAGAAGTAGGCCGGAACGGTAATGATGGCTTCGGTGATCGGGACGCCAAGCGTGGCCTCGGCGTCGGCTTTCAGCGAACGGAGGACGAGGGCGGAAAGCTCCTCTGCCCGATAGTCGCGATCACCAAGACGCACGGTCCGCGCACTGCCCATGTAGCGCTTGAAGAGCGAGGCGGTCTGCTCCGGATGGGTCTGCAGGCGTTCGCGARCCGCTTCGCCCACCAGCACGCTGCCGTCCTGGTCGATCCCGACACAGGAGGGCGTGAGCATCCCACCCAGCGCATTCGGGATCAGGCGCGGAGCGCCGTCGATCCACGCCGCCACGAGGCTGTTGGTCGTGCCGAGGTCGATCCCCACGATCATGTGTCTGTTGCTCCCTGGTGCGGTTCGCGCTGCCGCTCTCAGGGCACGCCACGACGCTCCCGTGGATGGGAGCGTGGCGCGTTGGAGCCCCTTACAACGCGGTCAGATTCGCGTAAGCGTAAACCAACCACTTGCTTCCGGCATCCTCGAAGTTCACCTGCAGGCGCATATGGGCCCCGGCGCCCTCGGCGCTGACGACCGTGCCTTCGCCGAATTTGGGGTGGCTGACCCGCTGGCCGAGCGCGATGGGTGAGGCCTCCACCAGGGAACTGCTGCCGCCACCGCCTGAATACCGGTCGGCGTAGGCCGGTCGCGATACCTGTACGCGGGGGCGCAGTTCGTCGATCAGCTCCGGCGGGATCTCGCCCAGGAAACGCGAGGGCCGGGCCAACATCTCCGTGCCGTGCATGCGCCGCGACTCCGCGTGCGACACGTACAGGCGTTCGCGCGCACGGGTGATGCCGACGTACGCGAGACGGCGCTCTTCCTCGAGCCGGTTGTCTTCCTCGGTGGAACGCTGGCTCGGGAACAGGCCTTCTTCCATGCCGACAAGGAAGACGATGGGAAACTCGAGGCCCTTGGCCGAATGCAGCGTCATCAGCTGCACGCAGTCGTCCCATGCTTCACCCTGGCCCTCACCGGCCTCCAGTGAAGCATGCGACAGGAAGGCCGAGAGTTCGTTGAGGCCGGCGTCGACGTCTTCCGGGGTCATCTCGAAACGGCTCGCGACGTTGACCAGCTCGTCCAGGTTTTCGACGCGCGCCTCACCATTGCCACGCTTGTCGTTTTCGTAGAAGTCGCGCAGGCCGGTGTGGAGGATCGCGTGCTCGATCTGCTCGGCGAGACTCAGTGCCGTGGGCGATTCGTCACCATCGAGCCTGTCGTGGCCGCCGAAGGTGCGCGCGAGGTTGTCGACGAGGCCGATGAAAGCCTTGAGCGCATTCTTCGCGCGGCCTGCGAGGCCGCCAATGGATGCCTCCGTCAGCATCGCCTCCCACATGGAACTGCTATCGGTACGTGCACGCCGGCGCAGCTCGTCGAGCGTGCGGTCGCCGATGCCGCGCGGCGGCGTATTCACGGCACGCTCGAAGGCGGCATCGTCATGACGGTTCGATGCCAGGCGCAGGTAGGCCAGGGCATCCTTGATTTCAGCGCGTTCGAAGAAGCGCAGGCCACCGTAGACGCGGTAGGGCAGGTCGCGCTGGATCAGCTGTTCTTCGAAGTTGCGTGACTGCGCGTTGGAGCGGTAGAGGATGGCGCAGTCGCGTGCGTTCCCGGTTTCAGCGATGTGCTCGCGAATGCGCTCGATGACGAAGCGCGCTTCGTCCTGTTCGTTATAGGCGGCGTAAAGCGCGATGCGCTCGCCTTCGCCGCCATCGGTCCACAGCTGCTTGCCCAGACGGCCGCCGTTGCGCGAGATGACCGCGTTGGCCGCGTTGAGGATCGTCGACGTGGAGCGGTAGTTCTGCTCCAGGCGGATCGTCTTCGCACCGGCGAAGTCGTTGAGGAACTGCTGCACGTTTTCGACTTTCGCGCCGCGCCAGCCGTAGATGGCCTGGTCGTCGTCACCGACCACGAAGACCTGGCCGGTGCTGCCGGCGAGTACGCGAATCCACGCGTACTGCAGCGTGTTGGTGTCCTGGAACTCGTCGATCAACAGATAGCGCCAGCGATCCTGGTAGTGCTTGAGTACCTGTGGGTCTTTCAGCCATAGCTCGTGCGCACGCAGCAGCAGCTCGGCGAAGTCGACCAGGCCGGCGCGCTGGCATTGCTGTTCGTAGGCCTTGTAGATCTCGACGAAGGTGCGCGTGACCGGATGGTCGCGATGCTCGATCGCGTCCGGGCGCTTGCCTTCGTCCTTCCAGTTATTGATCTGCCAGCTGGCCTGACGCGGCGGAAAGCGTGCTTCGTCCAGGCCAAGTCCGGCGATGATCCGCTTGATCAGGCGTTGCTGGTCGTCCGAATCGAGGATCTGGAAACCTTCGACCAKGCCCGCCTCGCGCCAGTGTCGCCGGAGAAGGCGATGGGCGATGCCGTGGAAGGTGCCGACTGTCAGGCCCTGCGTGCCCCCCGGGATGATTCCGTCGAGGCGCGTACGCATCTCGCCGGCCGCCTTGTTGGTAAAGGTCACGGCGAGGATCGCCCACGGGGGCACCCGCTCGACCTGGGTCAGCCAACCGATACGGTTGATCAGGACACGGGTCTTGCCGGAGCCGGCACCGGCGAGGATCAGATAGTGCCCGGGCGGGGCGCTGACGGCCTCGCGCTGGGCGTCGTTKAGGGAATCGAGGAGATGGGAAACATCCATCCCCCCATTGTACCGGGTGGGGCTCAGTTCTTCCGGGAGAATCCGGCGACGGCAACGATGCCGCCCAGGACGATGCCGGCGATGCCTACCCACTGCGGAATCGACTTGTCGTGCGTAGCCTCGAGCTTGGCCGAGCCGATCGAGGCGACCGTATCGGTCTTCTGGTAGCTGCCGTTGCCCAGGGTGACCCACAGCCCGAGGCCGATAAGGATGACGCCGACGACGATGAGACCTGCGCGCATGGTGATTCCTCCCGTTAAGTGGCGCCGAGGATGCGGGTGTGAATGTGCAGGCGGTGTGGGCAAAAAAAACCCCGAGAGCCAGGGGAGCTCTCGGGGCGGGGTGGAAGACCGGAACCAGGGGAAGAACCGGTCCACCTTGAGGGGGCCTCTTAGGGAGGTGAGGCCCACCGATGGGACGCCGTTGCGTGCGTCCGAATATATAGACGTGCGGAACGAGGCAAAGTTGCATCATCGATGCAAAAAAAAATCAGCCCGCGTTCATGGGCTGATTTTTCAACGACTTGCCATTAAACGAAATGTACGACTAAACGGAAAACTTACGTTTGGACGGCCAAGTGCGGCCGGAAGCGCTTAGCGGGAGCTTAGTGTGCCTCGTCCCAGTTCGCCCCGACGCCGATATCCACCTGCAGCGGGACGCTCAGCGAGGCCGCCCCGGTCATATGCCGCTCGATACCTGCGCGCACGTCGTCGACGGCATCGGCGCGGACTTCGAAGACCAGTTCATCGTGCACCTGCATCAGCATGCGCACGTCATCGCGCGGTTCGATCCATGCGGAGACGGCGATCATGGCGCGCTTGATGATGTCGGCCGCCGTGCCCTGCATGGGCGCGTTGATCGCTGCGCGCTCGGCGCCGGCACGGAAGGCCTGGTTACGAGAGTTGAGGTTCTCGAGGTAGAGGCGGCGACCGAACAGCGTCTGGACGTAGCCATCGCGATGCGCCTGTTCGCGCGTGGCATCCATGAAAGCGCGCACGCCCGGGTAGCGCGAAAAATAGCGGCCCATGTAATCGGAGGCTTCGCCACGGTCCACGCCGAGTTGCTTGGCCAGGCCGAAGGCGCTCATGCCGTACATCAGGCCGAAGTTGATCGCCTTGGCCGCGCGGCGCTGGTTGGTCGTGACC
>NZ_JBFUIT010000047.1:0-19164 GCF_056401735.1 Luteibacter sp. P4_D7_3 | reverse complement strand
TCCGTATTGAGGCGGCTCAGCGTCTCCGAGGGAGCGAGCTCTTCCTCGTAGATCTGGCGCATGCCTTCGTTCTGGAAGTGCATCGCGCCGAGACCGACGGCCGCACCACCAAGAAGCATGAGCGTGAGCAGGCCGAGCACGCCGTAGAGGCGACCGCGAACGGTCAGGGCGGGGACTTTGAACTTCAACTTCTTCATCACGGTTCCAATCGGCAAAGTGCGGCAAGGACTAACCAGGCGTTACGCTCAGGCGACGGCTTTGACATCCGAGGAGGCCAGGGCGGCCTCCAGCATCTGTGCGTCCTGCGGCTGAAGCAGGCGATCGACGTCGAGCAGGAGGACCATGCGCTCGGCGACGGACGTGAGTCCTTTCAGGTATTCGGTATCGACGGTCGTGCCCATGTCGGGCACCGGGCGAACGTCGCCGGGAGCAACCTCGACCACGTCGGAAACGGCATCGACCACGACGCCGAACTGACGGCCGTTGACCATCACGATGACCGTGACGGTGGTGGCCGTGTATTCCTCGCGGGCCAGGCCGAAGCGCAGGCGGAGGTCCAGCACCGGCACGATGGCGCCGCGCAGGTTCAGCACGCCGAGCACGTAGCCGGGCGCCTGCGGAATGCGGGTGACCGGCGTCCAGCCGCGAATCTCGCGGACGGCGAGGATGTCGACACCGTATTCCTCGTTGCCGAGGTTCACGGTGAGGTACTGCGCGGCCTCTTCAGGCGCGGCGGTGGCGGAATTGGCTTGCTGGTTCATGTCGTTCCCACGGCGGATCGGTTCGGCGGTTCGGGACCCCTTCCCTTGGGGTATCGGCCGTCGCGGTGGGTTCTTGAGGGGCAAATGCGCGCTTTGTAGGAGCCGATTCATCGGCGATGGGTGCTCGCGGCACCCTAGCCCGCTGCCGCGGGATCGCCGATGAATCGGCTCCTACAAGAACTGGGTCGCGCGATCAGGCGGCCTTGCGGCGGGCCTGCATGCGGACCAGGCYGGTCACGTCGGCAATGAGCGCCACGGAGCCGTCAGCCAGGATGGTCGCGCCGGAGATGCCGGTCACGCGCCGGTAGTTAGCCTCGAGCGACTTCACGACCGCCTGCTGCTGGCCGATCAGTTCGTCGACGAACAGGCCGATACGGGTGCCCTCGCCTTCCACGACGATCACGATGCCCTCGTCGACCGCACGACGCTGCCCGGCACAGCCGAACACGTCGAACAGGCGAACGATCGGCATCCAGTTGTCCCGGAAGCGGAACAGCTCGCCACCTCCGGCCACGCTGCGCACGGTATCCGGCTTGACCTGCACCGACTCGATGATCGACACGAGCGGCACGATGTAGATTTCGTCGCCCACCGCGGCAGTGAGGCCGTCGATGATGGCGAGCGTCAGCGGCAGGGTGATGGTGAAGGTGGTGCCACTGCCCTGCACGCTGCGGATGGCGACGGTGCCGCCGAGATCCATGACGTTGCGACGGACCACGTCCATGCCGACGCCACGGCCGGAAAGGTCGGTGGTCGCGGCGGCAGTGGAGAAGCCCGCCTCGAAGATCAGGTCGGACACGGCCTCGTCGGACATGCCCTCGCCCGTGGTGATGATGCCGCGCTGGATGGCCTTGGCCACGATGGCTTCGCGGTTGAGCCCCGCGCCGTTGTCGGCCACTTCGACGACGATGCTGCCGCCACGATGGAAAGCCTCGAGGCGCAGGGT
Organism: Luteibacter sp. P4_D7_3; assembly: GCF_056401735.1. NCBI lineage: Bacteria > Pseudomonadati > Pseudomonadota > Gammaproteobacteria > Lysobacterales > Rhodanobacteraceae > Luteibacter > Luteibacter sp. P4_D7_3. Next base: position 17,457 of record NZ_JBFUIT010000047.1, on the reverse strand, counting down.
GCCGGTGTCGCCCTTGCCTGCGGCGACGCGCTTATCCGGCATTTCCAGGCCATGGTCGATCGCGTTGCGGACCAGATGGACCAGCGGATCGCCGATCTTCTCGAGCACGGTCTTGTCCAGCTCAGTGGTCTCGCCGCGCATGTCGAGCACGACCTTCTTGTCGAGCTTCTGCGCCAGGTCGCGGACCAGGCGCGGGAAGCGGTTGAACACCGTGCTGATCGGCAGCATGCGGATGCTCATGACGCTTTCCTGCAGTTCGCGCGTATGCCGCCCCAACTGGGCCAGGCCATGGCGCAGCATTTCCAGCTGCGACGCATCGACGCCGTCGTTGAACTGGCTGAGCATCGACTGGGTGATGACCAGTTCGCCGACGAGGTTGATCAGGGTGTCGATCTTTTCGATGCCGACGCGGACGGAACTGGATTCGCTGTTCGCAGCGGGATCGCGCACGGCGCGCGGGGYGGCTGCGGCCACGGGAGCGGCGGCCGCGGCGGCGACCTCGGCGACCTCGGCGACCGCTGCGGGCGCAGCGATGCGCGGCGTCACGGTCAGGTCGCAGTCGCCATCGACCCAGTCGAACACGCCTTCGACGACGGCGCGCTTGGCACCGGCGTCGAGGCTGAGCGTCCAGCCAAGGTATGACGACTCGGCGTCCATGTCGGCCAGCGCGGGAAGCTTGCTGGCATCGCAGGTGACCGCGAGCGGGCCCAGGGCCTCGAGTTCGCGGAACATGCGTGCCGGGTCGTTACCGGATTTCAGCAGATAGTCGAACGGACGGAAGGCGATGTCCCAGCCTTCGATCGCTTCGGCAGCCGCAGCAGCCTTGGCAACAGCCACCACCGGTGCGGCCGCATGACCGGAGACCATCGCCGACAACTCGGCCAGCAAGGCCTGGCTTTCCGCCGTGGCGGCCGGCTGCCCGGCCATCGACAGGGAGAGCATGTCGCGCACGGTATCGCCCGAGCGCAGCAGCAACTCCACCACGGCCTTGGCCATCGGACGGCGGCCACTGCGGACCTCGTCCATCAGGTTCTCGGCCACGTGAGTGAAGGCGGCGACGTCCGTGAAACCGAACGTGGCCGCGCCGCCCTTGATCGAGTGGGCGGCGCGGAACACGACGTTGATCAGTTCCGGATCCTCGGCGCCCTCGTCCAGGGCGAGCAGGGCTTGCTCCATGGCGTCGAGGCCATCGAGGCTCTCCTCGTAAAACGCCTTGTGGAATTGCGCCAGATCGACTTTGGACATGGGGAGACCCTGGAATTACCGGAACACTAAAGTGGAAACAGACGCGGCTGGGATCAGCCGAGGACGCGGTTGACCGTAGCCAGCAGCTGGTCCGGATCGAACGGCTTGACCAGCCAGCCGGTCGCACCGGCTGCCTTGCCTTCCATCTTCTTTTCCGGGTTCGACTCGGTGGTGAGCATGAGGATGGGGATACCGCGGTAATCCGCGCGGGTGCGGATCTCGCGCACCATCGTGATGCCGTCCATCACCGGCATGTTCACGTCGGCCAGGATCAGGTCGAACTTGTGCACCGCTGCCGAATCGAGTGCCGCCTGGCCGTTGTCGGCCTCTTCGACATCGTGGCCAGCGCCGCGAAGGGTGAAGGCCACCATGCTGCGCATGGAAGCCGAGTCGTCTACCGCAAGAATCTTAGCCATCGGAGCACCTTCAGTTCACGCCGGCGCGAGCCGGCAGTTCAATCAAAGAGTTAAGGCCGAGCACGGCCACGCCGCGCTGCAGGCTGTCGCTGGCGCCGGTCCAGGTCACGGAAAGCCCGGCCGCACGCGCATCGCGCGAGAACGCGGCGAGCAGCTGCAGGGCCGCCGTATCCACCTGGGCCACCGTCGTGCCGTCGAGTTCGACGGCTTCGCCGGCGGCGAGCGCCTTGAGCAGGGTATCGCGCAGGGCCGGGGCCGCGGCGATGCGCAGGTCCGCGTCGAGCGCCAGGGGCGCCCGCGTTGCGTCTTTGGAGGATTTCTTCGCCATCGTCCGATACCGGTTCGGCCCTGGGCGCGTGTCGCCCGGGGGTTCGTTCGATGGTCTTATCGGCCTTGGGGGGAAAAGCTTTAGGGGGTGGCCTTCGCCGGAATGATCAACATCGCGTCGCCATACGAGAAGAATCGATACCGCTGCAACACCGCGTAGCGATACGACTCGAGGATCGCCTCCTTGCCGGCGAGCGCCGAGACCAGCATCAGCAGGGTCGACTGCGGCAGGTGGAAGTTGGTGATCAGGGCATCGACGCTGGTGATCTTGTAGCCGGGGAAGATGAAGATCTGGGTCTCGCCGGCGAACGGGCGCAGTACGCCCTCGACGGTCGCACTTTCCAGCGCCCTGACCACGGTCGTGCCCACGGCCACGACACGGCCGCCGGCCGCACGCGTCTCACGAATCTTTTCCACCAGGCCGGCGCCGACGTTCAGCCATTCCCGGTGCATCACGTGGTCGCGGACTTCTTCCGCCCGCATCGGCTGGAAGGTGCCTGCGCCGACGTGCAAGGTAACGTAGCCCATCTCGACGCCACGAGCGCGAAGCTTGGCGAGCAGTTCTTCGTCGAAGTGGAGGCCAGCGGTCGGCGCGGCCACCGCGCCGGGCTCACGTGCGAAGACCGTCTGGTAGCGCTCCTTGTCGGCGGCTTCGGCACCGCGTTCGATATACGGCGGCAACGGCATTTCGCCCAGGCGCGAAAGCAGGCGCTCGAGCGGCTCCTGGCTTTCGAAACGCAGCAGGAAGAACTCGCCCTCACGACCCAGCACAGTGATCATGCTGCCGTCGGCCAGCTCGATGCGGCCGCCTTCCTTGGGTTTCTTGCTCACACCCAGCTGGGCGCGGGCCTCGTGCGGGCCGGTGACCCGCTCGATCAGGATCTCGACCGCGCCACCCGATTCCTTGCGGCCGTAAAGGCGCGCAGGAAGAACCCGGGTGTCGTTGAAGATGAGCAGGTCGCCGGGCTGGAGCATCTCCGGCAGCTCGTAGAACTTCCGGTCCTTCTTCGTATGCGCACCGACATCGACCACGAGCAGCCGGCTTCCCGAGCGCCGGGCCAGCGGGGCCTGGGCGATCAGGTCGGGGGGCAGATCGAAGTCGAAATCGGATTTCTTCACGAGAGGGGTGTTCAGGAGGCGGGTTGGGCATTATCGCCCATCCCGGCGCATAGGGCTTGGTAGGAGCCGATTCATCGGCGATGGGTGCTGGCGGAAGCGTGGCCCGCTGGCGCGGGATCGCCGATGAATCGGCTCCTACGGGGCGACGGCGCGCCTGCGGCGTCTGCGGATGACAATGAACGCCAGGCCTGCCACGGCCAGCACGAACACCGCGATTTCCACGGGGAGGTACTTGCGCACGAAGTGCTTGACCGCCCTCACCTGCTCCGCGCGCTTGAGCTTGCGGGCGCCGGCGAAATCGGGCTCTTCACAGTTCCAGCCGAAGCTGTCGGCCCATTCCACGTAGGGCCCCTGCTTCACGTAGCGGGCGTAATAGGCCTGGGCACGGCGCTGCCGTTCATTGATGGGCTTGGAGGCATCACCATCGGCCGCCTCGTTGTAATCCGGTGGCCCCTGCAACATCCAGTTCGTCGCCATGCACAAGGTAGCGGCAAAAGCCTGCGACCGCGGTGGCAGCAGGTCGGCCGCCGAGACGGCCCGGTCCGCGGCGAGATAGCGGTAGTGGAAACGACGGTCCGGCTGGGCCGCACTGTCATTGAAACGCTGGTGCTCGCCAGCGGTGACCAGATCGCCCTTCAGCGTATCGACACTCTGCCCGCTGCCACCCTGATACCCGCCGCCGTTGTCACCGTAATCGGGTCCCTGCTCGAAACCGAGCAGCTCCATGCCGTTCTCGCGTGCGATCTTCGCCGCCGCATAGCGCGCTTCCGCCTTGCCGATATCGGTCCATGCGTGGTCACCGTCGTGAAGGTCGCTGGCGTACTCCTTTGCCTTCGCACGCAGATCGGCATCACCAAAGCGCGGATCCAGACCCGGGGCGAAGTACGCGTACGCGTCCTCGAAGCGACCGGCGCGCATCAACCGACGTGCGAGCAGCCAGCGCAGACGATCCTTGAGCGTCAGCGGTTCGGCCGGGTGATCCTTGTCCGGCTTCACAGTCGGCGTGGACGATGCGGGTACCTGAGCGTCGATGAACGTCTTCAGCTCGTCGACGGTCAGCACGCGCTCGGCGATGTAGTTCATGTCGTTGCCGTAACCGGCGCCTGACTCTTCCAGCTCGCCGTCGTAGACGTTGCCATCGCCGCCCACTGCCGTCGAAGCCTCGTACATGCGCGTCATCGCGTCGACGTATTCGCCGCGGGCCAGGGCCAGCACGCCACGCTCGCCCATCAGGCGGTGCACGCTGTCCGGCTCGAGCGCCGCTTTAGGATCGTCAGCACGAGGAAAGGCCTTTGCGGCCTCGGCGTAGGCACGGGCAGCGCCCTCGCGGTCGCCCTTGCGCAGCGCCAGCTTCGCACGGACCCAACTGGCCAGGGGACCATCCGCCTTCGCGACGAGCTTCTCGGCATCGTCGTAGCGACCGAGCTCATAGGCAAGCGAAGCAAGGCGGTCCGCCGCACTGACCTTATCCGGACCCTTTGCCTGGATCGCATCGACCAGAGCTGTCAACGCGGGCTGCGGCTTGCCATCCGTCGTCTGTGGTGTGACCGAGCTCAACGCATAAGTGACCAGCAAGCGTTGCGATACCGGGCCGTCGATCAGGGCGTCGACCTGGTCCTGGTTAGCGAGTACCGAACTGGCGATGGACGCGAGAGACTGCACCGCATTGCCTGAGCCATGGCCCGCCTGCGCGGCATAGAGGGCGATGGCGTGCTTCAGGTCGGCCGACGAAAGCGACGACGCACAGTCTTCGCCGTTATAGAGGCTCACCCAGACGCAGGGCTTCGCATCCGCATACAGGCTAAGCCGCGCTTCTTCGCCAAAGCTGGCCACGGCCAGCCCCTGCGCGTCGGACGCGCCGGCGAGCACGCGGGCGCGGACCTGCTGGAACGATTTCGCCGCAGCGTCACGCTGCGTCGCGAACCCCGGGGTGCCGGCCGCCTTTGCAGCACGCAAGGCGTGCACCTCGCCAAGCATGTAAGCCGCCCAGGCGCCGCGATGCGTCGCCTGATCCGGTGGCATGGCAAGCACCTGTTCGAAGCTCGCCTGTGCCTTGTCGAGCGCGTCGGCGTCGAAGACCGCGCACGGCGGCTTGCTCAGGGCTTCACCGTACTGACTGTCGGGTGGTCCCGGGCATTCCTGCGTCGCACGCGTCCAGTCCACCGCACCGGCCACGTACGCACGCACGTCGACAGGAAGATCGGCGCCACCCTCGAACGCTTGCGCGCCGGTCGCCGAGGCGCGGAGCACTTTCACACGCTCGGCCTGTTCGGGCGTCAGGTCGGGCTTCGCCTTGGGCCCCTCACCGTAACGCCCCGACTCCATCGCTTCCAGGCCGTCGCTGGCCGGTAGTAGCTGCTGGGCTTCGAAGGCGAACGTGTTCTGTGGCACGGCCTTCAGGGTGGCGTCGCGATCGTCCAGCATCTGCGTCGGGAAATCCGGGCCACAGGCCCAGGCGACCGCGCCGACGACGGCGACCGCGAAACCGATCGCGAACGTCTTCTTCCTCATGAAACGGGCGTTCCTTGTGCGGGTGTCGGTGAAAGAGTAAGCGGCGTGCCCGGCTTGCAGCGGGCCCAGCCGATCGATCGGCGGGTATGCGCGGGAATCTGGCGCGCGCCTTCGGCGATGAGTTCGAACGAAGCACCGGCCCGCTGCAGGCGATAGCCATCGATACCGTCGGCCAGTTCGCATGAGGCCGGCAGCGCGACACGTGGCGGTGGCGCCGCATCGGTCGCGCCTCGATTTTCAAGCATGACATCCGACGGAGCGTCGGCTGCCCTGCCCGGCTGCAACGTGATCAGAAGGGGAGGCGTGTCGAGTTGCSCCCTGACGACGCCACGCCAGGTCGCAAGGCTCCAGGCGCGCGTATCGTCGGCCGTGGGGAGGCGAAACCACACGACCCCGGCGAGACCGCGTGGGCGATCCTTCGACAGCTGCTCCACGAAGGCCATCAAGGTGTCCGGCGCCGCATACAGTTCGGAAGACGTCGCACCTGCCGCCAGGGCGCTCTGTTCGCTTTCGACAGCGAGCAGGCTACCGTCTTCATTCCAGCTCACGCGCGAACCGTACGTCGGCAACGCCACACGAAACGGCTTGCACGTATGCGCGGCGAACTCATCGATCCAACGGTTCGCGACCAGGGGATCGAACAAGCCGGCCTGGGGCGCCTGCACGGCATGCACCTGCAGCACGGACTCGTCGGGCACGGCCAGCAACGCGTCGAGATCGCGCGAGCCCAGCCACGTCGGCAAGGCCGTGATCGAGAGGGGCAGTGAACCCAGGCGCGACCGCAATGACGTGAGGAAGGCGGTATACGCCGGCAAGCGCGCGGTCGGGCAGTCGTAGTCGATTTCGATGCCTGCGATAAGGGCGGCAGGCCACGCCGCCCTGAGTGCCGCGATGCGGTCGGAGAGCACGGCCGCATCGAAGGCCGCCAGCCTCCCGTCGATCCGCACCACCAGGACGACAGACCGACCGCTCCGGGCCAGCGCTTCCCTGTCCGGTGCGAACGTGTGAAAGGCCCCGTTGCGATCGGCCTGGGCAACCAGCACCCGCCAGTCGCGGACGAGGTCCGATGAACTCGCCATTGCGTCGCGCAGAGCGGGCGTCCACTGCCGCTGCCATACATAGGCATCGTGGGCCAGCGGTGCGGACGTGCGATCGCACGCGGCAACGAGCATCGCCGCGATCGTAACGATTGCCAGAGTCCGCAGCATGTACGCCAAGTCCGATGGCTCCCCGACGCGCACCGGAAGCGGTGCGCTACCGGTCCATTGTAGCGGTCAGAGCCAGCCCTTCTGGCGTGCGAGTCGATACGCTTCGATGCGGTTGGCGGCGCCGAGTTTGCCGATGGCCTCGGAAAGATAGTTGCGCACCGTGCCATGGGAGAGATTCAGCTGCGTGCCGATGTCACTGGCCGACTGCCCTTCCCCGGCCAGCCGCAAGACCTGCCGCTCACGGTCGTTCAGGGGATCCGCTTCGGACCACGCCTCCAGCGCCAGTTGCGGATCGATGGCGCGCCCGCCGCGGTGGACCATGCGCAGGGCCTCAGCGAGGTTCTCGGCCGGGGCGTCCTTGAGCAGGTAGCCGCTGACACCGGCATCCAGCGCGCGACGAAGAAAGCCCGGCCGGGCGAACGTCGTCACGATGATCACCTTCATCGGCAACTCGTGGCGATGGATGCGCTGGGCGATTTCCAGACCGGTCAGGCCGGGCATCTCGATATCGGTCACGAGCACGTCGGGTTTGAGCCGCTGCAGCTCACGCCATGCGCTTTCCCCATCGGCCGCCGAACCGAGGACCTCGATGTCCGATTCGAGACTGAGCAGGGCCGTCAGGGCACCGCGCACCATGGCCTGATCTTCGGCGAGGAAGACGCGGATCATGCCGGGCTCCCCTGCAGCGCCGGCGGCACCGCCAGGCCGATCTCGAGCACGGTGCCCTGCTTCGCCGGGGAGTCGATAGCCAGCCGGCCGCCGACCTGCCGCACGCGCTCGCGCATGCCGGAAACCCCATTGCCGTGCGCGGCGAGTCCGCCACAACCGTTGTCCGTGATGCGCATGGAAAAATCCTGTCCGTTACGGGTAATGACCACGCGCGCTTCGGTCGCGCGCGAGTGTCGATAAATGTTGGTGATCGCTTCACGTAGAACGAGCGAGAGTGCCGCTTCGGCGGGTTCGGGCAAAGCCAGACGCTCTGGCATGGTCACGTGCAGCGCGATACCCGAGGCCTCGAGCATCAGGCGTGCCGAAACCAGCTCACTGCCGAGATCGCCGGCACGCATGCCGGTCACGGCACTGCGGACTTCGGTCAACGTGTGACGGGCAACGCGCTCGACTTCTTCCATTTCCTGCTGCGCACGGGCGGGATCGACCAGCGCCAGGCGCTTGGCCAGCTCGGACTTCAGGGTGATAAGCGAGAGTGTGTGGCCGAGCAGATCGTGCAGGTCGCGACCGATGCGTTCGCGCTCGGCCAGTGTGGCCAGCCGACGCACTTCGACCTGCGACAGACGCAGCTCGGCGTCACGACGTGCGCCACGCACGTAGAGAAAGTTGCTGAAGCCGGCTGCCAGGCCCGCACCGAAGACGATCGCTACATGGATAAACGGCACGCCGAAGGCATACACCCAGGCCAGCGTGACCAGCGTTGCCAGCCCTACACCCATGAGCCAGTAACGCGCTTGCGGCGCATACGCCAGGAGGGTGACGCCGATGATCACATAGCCCAGCGATATGGGATTGACCGGCCAGAGGATAAAGCCCATCACGACGATCGTGACGGCGTGGAACGGCAAACGCCGCAGCGGCGCAATGTAGACGCCGATGTAGCAGACAAGGTAGACGAGGATCGAAAGCAGTGTCGGTCCGAACCAGCCCCAGTCGAACGCCTTCAGCGCGAGCGGCCCCTGGATCAACGCGACCAGCCAGAACACCTGCAGCCCGGCCTGCCAGCGCAGGTAGGTCGGCGAGCGCAGCGTGCCGAGCAGGGAATCCGGGTGGACGGTGGGAAGTCGCATCACGACGTCGGCCGCGGCTCGAGACCGAGGTTATCGGGTTCCGTCATCGGCGCGAGACGCCGATCCGCTGCGGTCAGCGGCACGGCGATCCGCACCCGGGTTCCTTTGCCGCGCTCGGATTCGAAGGCCAGGGTGCCGCCCAGCGCACGAACACGCTCACGCATGCCGCATATGCCGTTGCCCTCTTCGCTCACCCCGCCAGTGCCGTTATCGGCGACACACAAAGTAAGGACACCCCCGGTAACGTCGACGCGCGCTTCCGCGAACGAGGCGCGCGCATGGCGGTGAATGTTGGTGACCGCTTCACGCAGAACCAGCGCAAGGCCGGCCTCCAGCCGTTCGGGAAGCTGGGGCAATTCGCTGACGTAGTCGAAGTGCACCATCGAGGCATTGAGCAGCAGGCGAGCGGAAGCGAGCTCGGCGGCAAGACCCGTGGCACGAATGCCGGTAACCGCCGAACGGACTTCGGCGAGCGCATGACGGGCGACTGCCTCGGCTTCTTCCATCTCGCGACGTGCGGCGTCCGTGTCGCGGTCGATCAGGCGCCGCGACAGCTCCAGCTTGAGCGTGATCAGGGACAGTGTGTGGCCCAACAGATCATGCAGGTCGCGCCCGATGCGCTCACGTTCGGCCATCGCGGCGAGGCGCCGAACCTCGTCGTGGGAGAGCTTGAGTTCGGCGTCACGTTGCGCGTTGACCCGGTAGATGATGTTGATCGAACCGACGGAAATCGCAATGAAGCTCAGCGTCGCCAGGATACTCAGCGGCCAGCTGTAGATGTACGTGCCGACCAGTGCGAAACCGCCGATGATGCCGGCCATCCCGAGATAGGAACGTTTGGGCGAGCCCTCGAAGCCCATCATCGCGCATGCGTAGATCACCAGGCACCCGCCGCCGCTGGCGTTGATGCCCATCAAGGCGTACGCGAGCAGGGCGACCGCGACAGCGAACCAGGAGGCCTGACGCAAGGGCCGGATGTAACTGAGCGCATACAGCCCGAGGAAGGCCGGAAAGGCAATGAGCGTGGCCAGCCACCAGTGGGGGTTGAGCTTCTCGGCGAAGACCAGATCGCCGAAGACATAGACCGTCCAGACCAGATGAAACATGCTCGCGGCGCGCAACCGCGGTTTCCCCTGGAAGCGGTTCCACAGCGAATCCGGTGTCGGCTGAAACCACGAGCGGGCCATACGTGCATCCGAGGAAAGGCGTGCGTTCATGCTACTTCAACCGTAGCGGCGCAGGCGGCGCGCGGCGACCAGGAGGAAGGCACCCGTAAAGCCGAGCAGGACGAGCACGTGGAGCAGGACGTTGCCCTGGCCGAGCCCGACGACCGACAACGCCAGCTGGTCGAGGTGGTACGCAGGCCAGATCGGGGCGATCGACTGAATGAAGGACGGCATGATCGACAACGGAAACCACAGCCCGGACAGGAAGGCCATCGGCAGGTAGACCAGGTTGACCACGCCGGGAGCGCCCTGCCCCTTCACCAGGGTGCCAATCAGCAGGCCAAGCGCACTGAATGGCAGCACGCCGAGCACTTCCAGTACGAAGAATGCTGTCAGTCGCGATGCCGGCAGCGAGACGCCCGCCAGGAACACCGCCATGCACAGCAGGATGATCGACACGACCGCGGCGACGAGCATGGCCATGCACATCTTGCCGAGGAGGTACGCGCCCGGCGGCATCGGCATCGCTCGTTTGAGCGTGAGCAGACCGGTATCGCGCTCCAGCGCCAGCGATACGCCAAAACCGAACAGGCCCGGTGCCATCACACCGAACGTGCCATACGACGCAAGCAGATAACGCGGTGCGTCCGCGCTATTCGAATGCGCGAGGAAGATCCCGAACATGAGGTAGAAGACGGACGGGAACAGCAGCGTCGGCAGGAGGAAGCCAGGATTGCGCAGGTAGCGCAGACATTCCGACTTCGCTTCCTGTACATAGGCGTTGATCACCCGCCCCGTGGTCATCACCGGTGTGGCGATGCTGTCGATGGTGTTCATGCGGCCTCCTGCGAACGATCGGTCGTCTCGGATTCACGGGTGATTTCGGTGAAGGCCTCGGCCAGGCCGGCGCGCTGCACTTCGAGTTCGGTCAGGTTGGCGTCGCTGTCGAGCAGGCGACGGACCACGGTCTCTGCTTCGGCGGTGGCGATGGCCAGACGGTCGTGCACGTGTTCGGCGGAGATCACTTCCGGCCACGCCGCGACCGTAGCGGCAGCGATCGAGGTGATGCAACGAATGCGGCGCACCGCGACATGCGCACGCAACGCATCCACCGTGCCTTCGGAGACGACACGCCCCTTGGCGATCACGCAGACGCGATCGGCCAGGGCTTCGGCTTCTTCGAGGTAGTGCGTGGTGAGCACGACGGCACAACCCTCGGAGACCGCCTTGCGGATTGCCGCCCACAGGGCCTGACGCGCGACGATGTCCATGCCGACCGTGGGTTCGTCGAGAAAGAGAATCTCCGGCCGCCCCGCGAGCGCCATGGCGAACTGCACGCGGCGCTGCTGGCCGCCGGACAGGGCGGCATACCGGCGCCCCAGGAGATCGTCGACACCAGCCAGGGCGGCACACTCGGCCACCGACCGGGGTGCGGGGTAGTAGCTGGCCGTGAGACTGATCAGCTCGCCGACCTTCAGGGTTGGCGGCAAGGCAGCGGACTGCAGCATGACGCCGATGCGCCGACGCGCATCGATGTCCTGCGGATCGCGCCCGAACAGGCTGACGCTGCCGGTGTCCGCCCTGTGCAAACCGAGCAGCAGGCCGATACTGGTGCTCTTGCCAGCGCCGTTGGGGCCCAACAGCGCAAGCAGCTCACCGCGGTGAATTTCCAGGTTGATACCGTCCAGTGCGACGATGGCGCCGTAGCGCTTGCCGACCCGGTCCAGACGCGCAATGCAGGTGTCGTTGTTCATGATGTCCTCCCTTGCGTCGCAACATATTCGGTCGCAACCCCTTGGCGGCAGTCGCTTGCGTCATTGTGCGGATGTGACAAGCGTCACCCGGGGGTTACGCCGCCAAAATCCGCGTGATATGCTGAGGAAATAATCCCTTTACATATAGACACTTAGCGGCGTCTTAAGGGATCGATTCGAACCAGTGCCGCGTCATTCGAAGTGAGGAGTGGGTTATGGACGTCATCGGTCTTCTGCGCGAGTTGCGCAACTTTGGCGGTACGCCGCGTACGCAAGGCCTGGCTGACGCCACGGTGGAGCGCTTCGCAGGCATCGACCCCTCGCTGGTGCAGGCCATCGAAGAAGCCGCCGCTTATCACCAGGCGCTCCGCGCCGAGATGGGCGACTTCCTGCGCATGGACGAGGCCGCGCAGATCGACCACCTGCAGTGCGGCCTGGTGAACTTCTACCCGGACGACGGCGTGAACCCGTACGTTCCGGCCGCCGCGCGCGGTCCGTGGGTCGTCACGCTGAAGGGCGCCGTGATCCACGACAACGGCGGCTACGGCATGCTCGGTTTCGGTCACAACCCCCAGCACATCATCGATGCGATGGCGCGCCCGCAGGTCATGGCGAACGTCATGACAGCGAACGTCTCGCAGCTACGCCTGTGCGACGCGCTGAACAAGGAGCTCGGTCGCAACCGTGGCGGTAGCCCCTACTCGCACTTCCTTTGCCTGAATTCGGGCTCGGAATCGGTGACGCTTGCCGGCCGCATTGCGGACGTCAACGCGCGTGTGATGACCGACCCGGGTGCGCGGCATGCTGGCCGTACCATCAAGCGCCTTGCGGTGAAGGGTGCGTTCCATGGCCGCACCGAACGTCCGGCGATCTACTCCGATTCGTCGCGTCGCAATTATCAGCAGCACCTGGCCAGCTTCCGCAACGAAGACACGCTGATCACCGTCGAGCCTTACAACGTGGCCTCGCTGAAGGCCGCGTTCGCCGAGGCCGACCGCCAGGGCTGGTTCATCGAGGCGATGTTCCTCGAGCCGGTCATGGGCGAAGGCGATCCGGGCCGTGCGCTCACGCCGGAGTTCTACGCCGCCGCGCGCGAACTGACGCGCGAGCACGGCACCCTGCTCCTGGTCGATTCGATCCAGGCCGGCCTGCGTGCGCACGGCGTGCTGTCCATCATCGACTACCCGGGCTTCGAATCCCTGGAAGCGCCGGACATGGAGACCTTCTCCAAGGCGCTCAACGCCGGCCAGTACCCGCTCTCCGTGCTTGCGGTGACCGACCGCGTCGCCGGCCTGTATCGCAAGGGCATCTACGGCAACACGATGACCGCGAACCCGCGCGCCCTCGATGTCGCCGTCGCGACGCTCGCGGAGCTGACCGACGAGGTCCGCGCGAACATCCGCGACCGCGGCCAGGAATTCCTGCAGAAGCTGGAAGGCCTCAAGAGCGAACTCGGCGGCATGATCACCAWGGTCCAGGGCACCGGACTGCTGTTCTCCTGCGAGCTGGCAGCGGACTACAAGTGCTACGGCGAAGGCTCGACCGAGGAATACATGCGTGAGCGCGGCGTCGGCGTGATCCATGGCGGTGCCAACTCGCTGCGCTTCACGCCGCACTTCCGGGTGACCAGTGCCGAGGTGGACCTCATCGTCGAGGAAATCCGGCATGCGCTGAAGGAAGGCCCGCGTCGGTCGGCGTCGTCGACAAAGGCGGCCTGAGGCCGACGCACTGCTCTATCTGGATCGCTCCATCTGGGAGCCGCTTCAGCGGCGAAGGGTGCTCGCGAAAGCATCGCCGATGAATCGGCTCCCACAAAGAGCCTGCCCCACCCGCCAGGCCTGCTGAATCCCCTTTTGTAAGGGATGACCGTGAGGGGTAAGCTCAGGCACGCCGGATTCGCCCGGCGTCACGTAGGGGTTTGCCATGTGTATGCAGCTTCGTGTCCTTGCCGTTGCTTCCCTGCTCGCCKTTTCCGCCGGTGCGATGGCCGCCCCACAGGCAGCCGCCAAGAAAGAACTGACGCCGCAGCAACAGCGCATGTCGACATGCAATACACAGGCGACAGGCAAGAAGGGCGATGACCGCAAGACGTTCATGAGCAGCTGCCTGAAGGGCGACGCCCCGGCGCCGGCCAAGATGACCCAGCAGCAGAAGATGACGTCCTGCAACAAGGACGCTTCGGCCAAGAGCCTGAAGGGCGACGAGCGCAAGACCTTCATGAGCACCTGCCTGAAGGGCTAAAAAATCTGTAGGAGCCGATTCATCGGCGATGGGGACTCGCGTCAACCTTGCCGCCGCAACCTTGCCCGCTGCCGCGGGATCGCCGATGAATCGGCTCCTACAAGTGTCCCTGCCCTGACCCCAGGGGTTCCGGCCATCTGGCTGGAAGGCTCTCGCATGCGACAATCGCGGCATCCTTGCCATCGACCGCATGCCCATGAAAATCGTCGAAGTCCGCCACCCCCTCATCCAGCACAAACTCGGCCTGATGCGCCGTGCCGGCATCAGCACGAAGGAGTTCCGCGAACTCGCTTCGGAAGTCGCAGCGCTGCTCACGTACGAGGCGACGGCCGACATGGAAACCGAGTGCAAGATGATCGAGGGCTGGGCGGGCCCGGTCGAAGTCACGCACATCAAGGGCAAGAAGGTCACCATCGTGCCGATTCTGCGTGCCGGTCTGGGCATGCTCAGCGGCGTGCTGGAAATGATTCCCGCCGCCAAGGTGAGCGTCGTCGGCCTGCAGCGTGACGAAGAGACGCTCGAGCCGGTCGCCTATTACGAGAAGCTCAGTGGCGGCATGGACGAGCGCACGGCGATCATCGTCGATCCCATGCTGGCCACCGCGGGTACCCTGGTCGCCACCGTCGACATGCTCAAGGCGGCCGGCGCGAAGAAGATCAAGGGCCTTTTCCTGGTGGCCGCGCCCGAGGGTCTGAAGCGCATCGAAGCCGCCCACCCGGATATCGAGATCTACGTCGCCTGTATCGACGATCATCTCAACGAGCTCGGCTACATCCTCCCCGGCCTGGGCGACGCCGGCGACAAGATCTTCGGGACCAAGCAGAAACCTTCCTGAGTCGTCGGGTGCGTCACATCCCCCTGTCATAAATTCGCGGCACACTTCGCCGGCGGATCCGCAGGGGGAACGCCACGCAGGGGTTGCGGGGTGCTTCGGGTCGCGTACATCTCAACGACTCGAGGGGATATTCGAATGCGTTTGACCACGACACGGCGCGCCACATGGGCGGCGCTGGCAGGCCTTATGGCCATTCTTCCGCTGCAAGCCGCGGACCTTACGATCACCCAGTTCCGCGTTCGCGGACCCGCCGGGGGCAACGACGAGTTCGTCGAGGTGCAGAACACCGGCACCGCGGCACTGGACGTTTCCGGCTACAAACTCAACGCGTCCAACTCGGCCGGGACGACCGGCACACGCTTCACGTTCCCGGCGGGCACGTCGGTTGCCCCGGGCTGTTTCCTGCTGCTCGCGAACACGGCAGCTTCCGGTTACTCCGGCAGCGTCACGCCCGACCTGAAGTATTCGACAGGCGTCACGGACGATGGTGGCCTCGCCCTGCTCAATGGCTCGGGCACGGTGATCGACCAGGTGGGCCTGAGCACCGGTTCGGCGTACAAGCTGGGCACGCCGCTTGCCACGCTCGGCAGCAGCAATACGGACCAGGGTTATGGCCGCAAGACGAACCCTGCAGGCGTCCCGCAGTCCAGTGGCGACAACTCGGCGGACTGGATCAAGGTTGCACCGACGGCGCCGCGCGCCAGCACGTCGCCCTGCGTCGCTCAGGGGCCGAGCCTTTCCGTCGCCGATGCCACGGTGAGCCTGCGCAATGGCGACGACGTCACGATGCCGTTCACCGTGACGCTCAGCCAGCCGGTGACCACCGACGTGAGCGTGCACGCTGCAACGGCGGACGACACCGCCACGGTCGCCGCCGGTGACTACGACGCCGTCGATACCACACTGACGATTCCGACCGGCAGCAACAGCGCCACACTCAACGTCACGGTGCACGGCGCAAAGGCCGCCGGTCCCGACAAGACGTTCCGCGTCAACCTGAGCGACGCGACAGGCGATGTCACCATTGCGAAAAGCGCAGCGGTGGGCGCGATCCTCAATGAAATCCCGGTCGCGGCGGAAATCTGGCAGGTCACCGGCACGGGCCAGGTCTCGCCACTGGTCGGCAAACGTGTCGCCACGCACGCGAACATCGTCACGGCGGTCGGCCCCGCCGGCTTCACCATGCAGACGCCGGACAATCGCGCCGATACCGACCCGCTCACCTCGAATGGCATCTACGTGTTCACCAGCACGGCGCCGAAAGTCAAGTCGGGCGACGTGGTCGATGTCGAAGCCACGGTGGACAACTACTTCAACCTGCCCGAGCTGAAAAACGCCACGATCACCACGAGCATGCACGGCGCGCACCTGCCGAAGGCTGTGGCGTTCGGTAATAGCATTCCGTCGACGGATCCGAATGCGCTTTCCTGCGGCACGACGAACTACCAGTGCTACGTCGGCATGCGCGTCGTGATCGACAATGGCATGATCACGACCGGTAACCTGCGTTTCAGCAACGAACCCTTTGCCGAGGTGTACATCACCGCGAACGGCACACGCTCGCTGCGCAAGCCGGGCGTGCGTTACACCGTGCCGGTGCCTGCGGGTGTGAACCTGCCCAACTGGTCGGGTAACCCCGAAGTGTTCAAGATGAACACGGCCGACTTCGGTGCAGTGGCGGCAAACACCCCGTTCAACGCAGGCACGACCTTCAAGGCCGAAGGCGTGATGTCCTACGCCTTCGGCATGTACACCTTCATCCCGACGAAGATCACGATCAAGAAGGCCGCTACGCTGCCGCGCGCGGTCGATTCGCGTCCCTTCTATGCAACACGCGTGGGCGCGTTCAACATGGAGCGCTTCTGCGACTCGGACTTCAATACGACCTTCACCTGCAGCGGCGGCGACACCGAGCCGACGCCGGCCCAGGTCGCGTTGAAGACGCAACGACTCTCGGCGTACATCGGTAGCGTACTCAAGCTGCCGGACATCCTCTCGGTCGAGGAAGTGAAGAGCCTGGCCGTCCTGCAGGGTCTGGCAAAGCAGCTGGGTGACGACTACCCGGCGCAGTACGAAGCCATCCTCCAGCCGGGCCACGATCCGAGTGGCATCAACGTCGGCTTCCTCGTCCGTACGGACCGGGTGCGTGTGCTCGACGTGCGTCAGCTGGGTGCGGACGAAACCTGGGACGACGAAGGTTCCGTCTCGTTCCTGCACGACCATCCGCCGCTGCTGCTGACCGCCGAGGTGCCGTCGATCATCGGCCGCATGCGTGTCAACGTGATCGCCGTCCATCCGAAGGCCCGCCAGAACGTGGACAAGACCGGCGACGCCGCCGATCGCGACCGCGAGAAGCGCTTCCTCCAGGCCAAATCCCTCGCCACCCAGGTGCAGGCGATCCAGACCGACCGGAAGAACCTGCTTGCACCGCTGCTGGTGGTGGGCGACTTCAACTCCTACCAGTTCAGCGATGGCTTCACCGACGTGGTTGGCCTGATCGCCGGCCGCTATGACGACAGCCAGAACCTGTTGAAGCTGGGCAAGAACCTGGTCAAGCCGACGCTGTGGAATGCCGTGGATTCGGTGCCGGAACAGGATCGCTACTCGTTCCTGTTCACCGAGAACTTCGGCAACATCCAGGGCCAGGCTCCGCGCCAGGTACCGACGCACCAGGTACTCGACAACGCGCTGCTGAATACCGTGGCGCGCGGCCTGTTCCTGAAGATGCAGTACGGCCGCGGCAACCTCGACGCACCGGTGCAGACGCTGGACGATTCGGCCACGGCTACCGATGCAAAGAAGGCGATGGGTTCGTCCGACCACGATGGTTTCGTGG
>NZ_JBFUIT010000046.1:0-19575 GCF_056401735.1 Luteibacter sp. P4_D7_3 | reverse complement strand
ATGTAACCAAGCTCGCTTCCGGTCATGTATGGCTTGTTGAATGGGATCTTGTCCATTTATTCAGCTCCGTGTGAAAAAGATTAATCCGGCAACAATCAACAGAAGGCCGGCGAGCTTCGAGTAGGTGAAGGTCTCACCGAAAAGGGGGATCGCAACCAGCCCGACCACGATGAAATTCAGTGCCATGAACGGATAGGCCCTGCTGAGTTCCATTTTGCTTATGGCTCCCATCCACGCAAGCGATGCGCCAAATGCCGCCGCGAATGCACTGATAACCCAGGGGTTGAGCAACATGCGTAGATAGAATCCGACGCCTAGCGTCTCCCCTGGCGCAGGAGCATGGATCCCAACCTGCCACTTGAGCATCAACTGGCCATAAACGGTCAGGAAGATAGTGAACGCGATAAAAATGTAGGCCATGGCTCAGGTCACCGCGACGTGTGCGGATGGGCGGGGTGGATACCATCCGCAAGGGGAGTCGCATCGTCCGTTCGATTTGCAATTACATATATGGGTCGGCGTTTCGCACTCTCATAAACGCGGCCCAAGTACAGTCCTAATACTCCAAGTGAGAACAGAATGATCCCGCCGAGTAGCCATACGGAGATAATTAAACTGGTGTAGCCGATGACGAGCACGTCTCCGGCGAGATATCTGCAAAATAGCACTACGGCGTACAGGGCGGCCGCGAGCGAGAAGAAGAGTCCGAGGTACGCTGATAGACGGAGCGGCTTATCGGAATACGAAAGAGTGATGTCGACTGCTAACTTGATGAGCTTGCCGAGGTTGTAGCTGGTTTTCCCCTCTGCTCTGGGATCGTGTTGTACATCGATGCTTGTTTGGCGGAAGCCGGCCCATTTCACCTGGATGGGGAAGGCTCGATTTGGCTCGGGCATCGAGCGCAGAACGTCGATCACGCGGCGATGGAAAATTCCGAAGTTAGCGGTACGTGCATCGTGGTTGGCGTCGCTCAGGTAATTCAGTAAGCCGTAGAAAGCTTTGGATCCCAGTCGCTTCAGAAAGCTGTCTTTGCGCTCCACCCGCGCACCGAACACGACATCAAACCCCTGCTGGGCTGCGTCGTAAAGGCGGGTAATTTCTTCGGGCCGATCCTGAAGGTCGCAGTCCATGACGACGATCCACTCACCACGTGCTTGGTCAAGGCCCGCGGTGATGGCGTAGTGTTGTCCGAAGTTTCGCGACAGCAAGACGCCGCGCACACGCGGGTCCTTTTTTGCCAAGGCTTCGATGACGGGCCACGAGTCGTCAGGGCTGGCGTCGCAGACCAAGATAACTTCGTAGTCGCTGGTGATTTTTTCCACTGTGGCTGCTACGCGGGCATGCAAGTCCGCCAAGCATGTGGCGCAACAATACACCGGTGAGACGACTGAGATCTTTAGGTTTGGACCCATGTTTCTTTCCTTGCTGCGCTTTCGCGCCAGCTATTTGGACTTTCTTGCATCGCTGGTGAGGAACGCGTTGGCGTGCCAGGTGTCGTAGGCCTCGACAAGGCGAAAGGCTTCGCGGTTCCACACCCGTTGGACAGCGTAATTACCCACTTGGGTCGATACGCGAATCGAAGCCAACCCCATCTCTGCGAAGTGTTGCTTGGCCAGTCGAACGAGGTCGGCATAGACACCTTTACCACCGTGCGCGCGCAGTACGCCGTTGAGTACGATCTCGGCTGTTTTCTGGCGCTCATCGAATGTGCAACAAATGAACCCGACGATGCGATCATTCTCGGTTGCGACCCACGTACGTACCTGCCGATGGGGCTGCAAATGGCCGGCTGCCCATTCCGCATAACCACTCAGGATGTCCGAGGCGTCGAAGTTCGGGTTTGCGTGGTAGTGATTTTGATAGTGTTCGAACACTTGCTCCGTCACAGCACGAAGTTCCGCTTCATCCGAAGCCGTCGCTACACGATATTGGTGAATCTCCCGTCCCAGTGGGGTGAGCGCTGATGCATCGAGTGGGCAGTCATAATAGACAAGCGTGTCGGCGTGAATAAGCGAATTACGAGGGCCGGTGTAGTGGCGCATCGCCGAAATGTCATGAGCTGGCACGCGGAAGATCGCAATGTCCGCCGCGACGGAAACGATCTCTTCCCACAGGCCGCTCACCCGGTCTGCTGGAATGTGGCCTCGGTAAACCTCAAGACCGAAACGCGCGCTGTCGAGCGGCGAGCGTACGAGTGTGCTCAGCGCCTGTGAAATGGCCATTGCGCCTCCTTCATATCCTTGTTCCCTGGAGTACGGGCCGGCGCGAGGGCCGGCCCGTCTCGTTACCCCAGCGCGGCTTCCAGCTCCGGAAGGATCTTGAACAGATCCCCCACCAGACCGATGTCCGCAATCTCGAAGATCGGTGCCTCGCCGTCCTTGTTGATAGCGACGATCGTGCCGGCATCCTTGATGCCCGTGAGATGCTGGATCGCTCCCGAGATACCGATAGCCATGTAGAGCTCCGGCGCGATGATCTTGCCGGTCTGGCCGACCTGCATCTCGTTCGGGCAATACCCGGCATCGACGGCGGCACGCGACGCGCCGACGCCTGCACCGATCTTGTCGGCGAACTTGTAGATGATGTCGAAGTTCTCCTTCGAGCCCACGCCACGACCACCGCTGACCACCTTGGMAGCGCCCTGAAGATCCGGGCGGTCACTCTTGCCCTGCTGCAGGTTCACGAAGCGCGTGTGCGAGGGCAGGGCGACATCGACGGTCAGGGCTTCCACGGGGGCGGAGCCGTTCGAGGCCGCTGCAGGCCAGGAAGCCGTGCGGATGGTGGCGACGACGGTCGAGGCGGCATCCACTTCCACGGTAATGATGGCGTTGCCGGCGTAGATCGGGCGCTTGAAGCTGTGCGCACCTTCCACGCTCATCACGTCACTCACCTGCGACACGCCGAGCAGGGCGGCCACGCGCGGGGCGAGGTCCTTGCCGAAGGTGGTCGAGGGAGCGAATACGTGGGAGTAGCCGGCGGCCGCCTTGGCGATCTGCGGTGCGAGGATGGCGGCCAGGGCATGGGCATTCTCGGCGCGGGCCACGGTCAGCACCTTGCTGACGCCATCGATCTTCGCGGCTTCGGCGGCGACCGCGTCGGGTGCGTCGGACAGGACGATGACGTCGATGGATTCCGGCTTGACGGCAACCGCGGCGCTGACGGCGCGAGCCGTGGCGCCATTGAGCTTGCCGTCGAGGTGTTCGGCGATGACGAGGATCTTGGACATGTGAATTCTCCGGTCGGCTGCTTTACAGCAGGCCCTTCTGCTTGAGGGCCGCGACGAGCTCGGCGGCGTCCTTCACCATGACACCCTTGCTGCGCTTGGCCGGGGCGGCGTAGTGGGTGGTCTTGATGTGGTCGGCGGCATCGATGCCCAGTGAACCCAGCTCGATCACGTCGATCGGCTTGGCCTTGGCCTTCATGATGTCCGGCAGCTTGATGAAGCGCGGCTCGTTCAGGCGCAGATCCGTGGTGATCACGGCGGGCAGGTCGGCTTCGATGGTCTCGAGGCCGGCGTCCACTTCACGGGTTACCGTGGCTTTGCCGTCGGCGATCTCCACCTTGCCGGCGAACGTGGCCTGGGGGCGGTCCCACAGGGCCGCCAGCATCTGGCCGGTCTGGTTGGCATCGTCGTCGATAGCCTGCTTGCCCAGGATCACCAGGCCGGGCTGCTCTTTCTCAATGAGCTTGAGAAAGGTGCGGGCGGCGGTCAGTGGCGAGACGGCATCGGCGGTCTGCACGTGGATGGCGCGATTGGCACCCATGGCCAGGCCGTTGCGCAGGTGGGCTGTGAGGTCGGCCGGGCCGATGCCGACCACGATGACTTCCTCGGCCACCCCTTTCTCGCGCAGGCGCAAGGCCTCTTCGAGGGCGATATCGTCGAACGGGTTGGCGGAGAGCTTGACGCCGTCCGTGACCACGCCGGTGCCGTCAGGCTTCACCTGGATGCGGACGTTGTAGTCCACGACGCGCTTGTAGCCGACCAGAATCTTCATTCGCGGTTCCTGTTCGAGTGGGCCCCCGGCCGGTCGCCGGGGAGCTCTGGAATTGACCGCATATTCTAACGAATCTTCGTACCTGCGTTTGACGCGGCGCGGGATCGAATCTCTTCACACCTAAACGACAAGGGGCCGTTGGGCCGCAAGCCCCGCCTCAGGCGCGTCTCAGTCCAGCGCACGGCGAAGCGCTCCGCGCGCCGCATCGGCGGAGAAATGCGCCCGCACATTTTCGATCGCATGGTCGGAAAGGGAGGCCCAGAGCGCTTCAGATTCGGAAAGCCGCAGGTAGGCAGCCGCAATGGCGTCGGCCGTGTCCGCGACAAGAACGTCCGTACCGTCTTCCAGCCGCATGCCTTCGACGGCCACCGTGGTCCCGATGACCGGCAGGCCATGACTCATCGCCATGTTGATCTTGCCCTTGACCCCGGCTCCGAATCTAAGTGGCGCGATCGACGCAAGGGACGAAGACATCAGTGGCTCCAGATTGGGCACGCGACCCAGCATTTGCAGCCCCGCCTCTGATAATAGGCGGCGGTTACCCTCTGGCACATCGCCAGCAACCAGGATATTTGCACCGGGTACCGCACGCCGAAGCACGGGCAGAATCTCCGACGCCATCCAGTTGATCGCATCCGCATTCGGCGGATGGCCGAACCCGCCAATGAACAGGAGATCACGGCGCCCGGCGTGGCCCCCGGTCCGCCCATGGACCTCCTGGATCGTCGAAAGCAGGTCGACATTCGCGCTCGGCATCAGTCGGCTCAGCAAATCGCGTTCGTAGTCGCTCACGACGAACGTGATATTCGCCTCCGCGATCAACTTCAGCTCCTGCTCCCGCGTCGTCGCCGCCTGGCGTGCCAACGATGCATTGCCGGCGCGCTCTGCGCCACGTTCTTCGCGCAGAAAATGCAGATCCACCGTATCGAAGATCACCTTCGCCTGTGGCGCATGCCGGCGAACGAAGCTCGCGTACTGCGCGGCGACCATGTGCCGGCTGAGGATGGCCGCATGCAGGTCGTCGGCAAAACGTGTCAGCCACGACGGAACGCCGTCCACCCAGGGACGGGCGATCACCTCGACGCCGAGGCGGCCCAGTTCGCGGATCGCCTCATCGTCAGCGCGGCCATCGTCCGGTGCGAAGACGACGTGCCAGCCGTCCTCGACGAGAATTCGCATCATCGATATCAGTCGCATCGAACCCGCATCGCGCGATGCATCCGGCGTAGCCACATCCACGACAAGGATGGTGCCGCGTCGCTTCGCTTTCGCCACCAGGGCGAGCGCGGTGCCCATCGCCGGCTGGGCGGCCAGGGCCGTGCGCCACTTGTCGGCGAACTTCACCTGGTTGATCGCCTGGAACCGCTTCATGCCGGTTTCCATGTTGCCTGCGGAGCTGATGCCTTCGGCGTGCACCACGACGCTGGTCGGTACGTACCAGACCGAATAGCCCGCCGCGCGCGCGGCAAAGGCGAGGTCGGTATCTTCGTAGTAACCGGGCGCGAAGCGCAGGTCGAAGCCACCGAGCTCAGCGAAGACGTGCCGGCGAATCGCGAGCGACGCCCCCGACACGTAATCCMCCTTGCGCGCGTAGCGCACGGCGGGATCACTGCGTGAATCGAAGCGCCCGATGTTCCACGCCGAGGCATCGGCGAACACCCAGGCTCCGGCCTCCTGCAGACGACCGTCCGGATAAACCAGCTGGCTCCCGGCTATGCCGCAATCGGCACGCAACGCGAAGCAGCGAAGCAGCTCCTCGCTCCAGCCGGGCATCACCTGGGTATCGTTGTTGAGGAAGATCAGGAATTCGCCGGTGGCGGCCGCGGCGCCAGCATTGCAGCTGCCGACAAAGCCGAGGTTCGTCGCGTTGCGCAGAAGACGAATACCCGACACCTTCGCCAACGTCCCTGCGCTATCGTCCGGCGATGCATCGTCCACCACGATGACTTCAAAGGCATCCGTGGGCGGATTCGCAACGATCGAACGCAGGCAGGCCAGCGTGTATTCGAGCTTGCCGTAGACCGGAATGACGATCGATAGCCGGGGTGATTCGCTCGATGGGACATCGAACGGCTCGAAGGTCACCTCCAGCGGAAGCAGACTGAGCGAATCGTCTACTTCCGGTCGCGTGGCGAACTCCTGCGAGATGCGTGAGATCGTCCCACGCCATCCGCGCAGGGCAACGCTTGAGCGAAGGCGCTGCGCGATGGAAACGGCTCGGCGGTAACGCCAGGTGATCTTGCCGGACACGTCGTCAGAGGTTCTGGTAGTTCGGACCCGAACCGCCTTCCGGCGTCACCCAGGTGATGATCTGGTACGGATCCTTGATGTCACACGTCTTGCAATGCACGCAGTTCGCCGAGTTGATCTGCAGGCGCTTGCCGGCCTCGTCCTGGACGATTTCGTAGACACCCGCGGGGCAGAACTTTTCGCAGGGATTGCCGTATTCGGTGGTGCAGCGATCGATGCAGATGGACGTATCGGCCACCTTCAGGTGCACCGGCTGGTCCTCGTCATGCTCGGTGGCGGCGAAGTACACGCTGGCCAGGCGATCGCGCGGCGCGAGCGTCCGGTCCACGTAATCTTTATTGGACGCTTCGTGCTGGCCCAGCTTGTCCAGCGATGACCAGTCGGCGTGATTCTTCATCGTCCACGGCGAACGGCCCCCGGTGACGGTTTCCCACGCCGCATTGATCAGGCCGAACCACAGGCCCTTGTTGAAGCCGGGACGGATGTTGCGCACCTTCTTCAGCTCGCTCGCGATGGCCGAGGCACGCAGTTTCGCGTCCCAGCCGGCGGGATTCAGCGTGTTGGCGACCAGGTGTTCGGCGGCGAGCATGCCTGAGGCGATGGCCTGGTGGGTGCCCTTGATCTTCGGCACGTTGACGAGGCCGGCGGAATCGCCGATCAGGATGGCACCGGGCATCTCCACCTTCGGCAACGACTGAAAGCCGCCTTCGATGATGGCGCGGGCGCCGGCCGAAACGATGGTGCCGCCCTCGAGCAAGCCCTTAACGTTCGCATGGTGCTTGAACTGCTGGAACGCCTCGAAGGGCGAGAAGTTCGGATCCGGATAGTCGAGGCCGACGACGAAGCCGACCGCCACGCGATCCTTGTCCAGGTGATAGAGGAAGCTGCCGCCATAGGTGTCGTTGGCCAGCGGCCAGCCGGCCGTGTGCACCACCTTGCCCGCTTCGCCGCGACCTGGCGGAAGCTGCCAGAGTTCCTTGATGCCGATACCGTAAGTCTGCGGATCGCTGTCCTTGTCCAGGTCGAAATGCTTGATCAGCGACTTGCTGATGTGACCGCGGCAACCCTCGGCAAGCACGGTGACCTTCGCGCGGATGTCGATGCCTTCGGTGAAGCCGGGCTTGTGCGTGCCGTCACGCGCCACGCCCATGTCGCCGATCCGCACGCCGTTCACGGCGCCCGCTTCGTCGAACAAAGCCTCCGATGCGGCGTAACCCGGGAACACGTCGACACCCAGGGCTTCGGCCTGCGGTGCGAGCCACGCGCACAGCGCGCCGAGGCTGACGATCACGTTGCCGTGGTTGTTCATCTGCGGCGGCGTCACGGGCGCCTTGGTGCCCGACGCGTGATCGCGCAGCAGCCAGAATTCGTCCTTCGTCACCGGTACGCATACCGGCGGCGGGTTGCTGCGCCATTCGGGCAGCAGGCGATCCAGCGGCGCGGTCTCGATCACGGCGCCGGACAGGATCTGTGCACCGATCGTCGAGGCCTTCTCGATCACGCAGACCGTGATCTCCGGATTGAGCTGTTTCGTACGCATCGCGAACGCCAGGCCGGCAGGGCCGGCTCCGACGACGACGAGGTCGTATTCCATGGTTTCGCGTTCGCTCATGGCTGGCTCACTCAATCTTGGCTGGCTTCAGGGATCAACCCGTCATTGTCCGGCTTCCCCCGCGCGCGGGCAAATCGCCGTTTCAAACAGTCTGACTTGCATGATGTTCACATTGCGCGTTCATAATCGGGACCATGCGCAAGGAGAGTTCATGAATACGATGCCGCCGGTGGCTGACACCGACATGCGCCGCGCCACGCTACTGCAGATCCTGCACTGGCTGGCGATTGGAAGGGTCCAGCCCCAGGCCCTTTCGGATGCTTACCAGAACGCCATTGAGCGGCTGAATCCGCGACTGAATGCCTTCGTCGACTTCAGTGCACCCCTTATCCAGGAGCAGGCCCTCGCCGCCGACCGCCGTCGTCGTGACGGCGTCATCGGTCGCCTCGACGGTATCCCCATCGCGATCAAGGACAACTTCGATGTCGCCGGCGTGCCCACGCGGGTCGGCATGCGGCGGCGCAGCGCGATCCCGGATCAGGACGCGCACATCGTCGCGCGCTTACGTGCCTCGGGCGCGGTGTTGTTGGGTAAGACCAACATGGACGAAGGCGCGCTCGGGGTCACCACCAACAATCCGTTTCATGGCGCGACGCACAATCCGCATCGTCTCGGTTACACCGCTGGCGGTTCGTCCGGTGGCGCGGCCGCTGCCGTTGCCTCCGGCATGGCGGTCGCGGCGATAGGCTCCGACACGCTGGGGTCGGTCCGCATTCCGGCCAGCTATTGCGGCGTGTATGCCCTGAAACCCACGCATGGCGAGATTTCGGCCCGCGGCCTGGTGCCGGCGGCTCGCCGTCTGGATGCGGTCGGCCTGCTCGCGCGTGGCGTGGACGACCTCACGGTGCTCCTGCAGACGCTGGCCGGTTACGACGCCGACGACGCCCGCTCGCGCCGTCGCCGGGTAGCGTTCTCGCCGCCGGACTGGGAGCCGGGCAACCTGCGCTCCGGTTTCCTGCCCGACCTGGCCGCCGTCGGTGTCGACAGTGACGTGATCGATGTCTTCGAGGCGGCGCTGGGCAAGCTCAACGGTGAGCTGGGCGAACGTCGTACCGTCGATTTCTCGGACTGGGACTTCGCCAGGACGCGTCGGGCAGGGCTTCTCCTGATGGAAGCGGAGATGCTCAACACCTTCGCGGATGAGTTGGCGGATGAGGCGTATCCGGTCTCACCGGGTTTCCGGCAGATGGTCGATTTCGCCGCGCGCAAGTCGGCCGCCGAATACGTCGCCGCGGATCGGGTGCTCGACGACGCGACGCTGAAGATGCGTCGCCTGTTCGCCCAGGTGGATGTGCTGGTGATCCCGACGACATCGCAGGGGGCTTTCCCGCTGGATGGCCCCGCGCCGGCGTCGCAGGCGGACCTGTGCAGTTTCGCCAGCCTCGCCGGGTGTCCGGCGGTCAGCATTCCGATGGGTACGCTGGCCAACGGCATGCCGATCGGGATGCAGTTGGTCGGCGCGCGTGGCTCGGATCTGCGGTTGCTGGAATTGGCCGCGGTGTGTGCGTCGTCGCTGGATGCCGAGCCCGCGTATCCCGTCGAGCCTGCATAAGAACGCAGATCTTCTGTGGGAGCCGCTTCAGCGGCGATGCTCTGTGCGAACCTTCGGCATCGCCGCTGAAGCGGCTCCCACATTGGTGGCGGGTCCTACTTGGCGGTGGGTCCTACCGGGCGCTACCAGCCTCGAGAGTCCACCCCACCACCTCACGCGATACCTTATCCATCGCTCGCCCGAACGCCTCGACCACCTGCGGTACGTCCTTGCCGTCCACCGGTTCGTGGACTTCGAAGCGGCGGCTGCCGACGATCTGGTGCTTGCGCGTAGCGGCAAGCACGGCGTCATAGCGGATCACGACCTCCGGCTTGCCCGCGGCGTATTCCGTTTGGAACGCGGCGAGGCTGCCGCCCAGTTCAAAGTCCGCGCCGAGATTGCTCTCGTCCGTACTCAGCGCGGCGATGCGGCCACTGTCACGGAACGCATCCGCCAGGCGATCGCGGAACAGGTTGGTCGTCGTGTCGCTCCACCGCGCTCCGGCGTACACGGTGATCTGGTTCGAGTCCGGCACGACGGCGATGCGCACGTTATCCAGCGAACGTGGCGCGCTGGGCGCGGCGATGCGCAGTGCCCAGGGCACCGGCGTCGCGGCACCGGGCCGTGCACCTGGTGCGGCAGGCAGGGTGTAGATCTTCGGCGTTTCGGCCCTGGGCAGGATCGAGCACGCCGTCAGCAGCGCGAGTAGCAGCGGGGCGGCGAGGCGGGCACGGTTCATGGTGTGAACTCCTTAACTTTCTCACGGCCGAACAGGTAGCCGCTGGGATTCTCGTCGAGGCGACGGGTGATCGAACGCAGCGAGGTCAGCGTGTCACGCAGCTCGCGCAAGGCGGGAGCCAGTTCGCCCAGGCTCGCTGCGCCGCCGTTGATGGCGTCGCTGTTGTCGTTGAGCAGACGGTCTACGGAGGCCATGGAATGTTCGAGCGACGCCATTGCGTGCTGCGCGCTCTCCAGCGTGGCCTTGCCCTGGCCTTCGATCAGGCCGTTGGCGTTGTGCACCAGCTTCTGGCTTTCGGCCAGCGTCTCGTTGGCTTGCGTCGTCGCCGTGGTGAGCTGCTTGATCAACGTACGGATGTCTTCACGCTCGTCGGCAATCACGCCGGTGGTCTGGTCCAGGTGATCCAGCGTGCGCTCGATCCGATGGACGTTCTCTTTAGATAGAAGGTCGTTGGCCCGCGCCGCGGCCTGGCTGATATTGGTAATGAGGTCCTCGCCGTTGGCGAGCAGTCGGGAGAGTGGCGAGGGATCGGCGATGATCACCGGCACTTCGCCATCGTGGCCGACCAGTAGCGGGGCGCCGGGCGTACCACCCGATAGCTGGATGATCGCCACCCCGGTGACACCGGTCAGGGCGAGCTTGGCGTGGGTATCCTTGCGCAATGGCGTGTCGCCGGTCACGCGTACGCGGGCGAGCACGCGGCGCGGATCTTCCGGATCCAGTCGCAGCTGCATGACATCGCCCAGCCGGATGCCGTTGTACTGGACGGCGCCGCCCTTCGACAGGCCGGTCACCGCCTCGTTGAAAACAATGTCGTAGTAGTTCCACTCCTGGTCCGAATGGGCCTTGGCCAGCCAGACACCGAAGCCGAGCCCGGCCATGACGATGAGGACGGTGAACAGTCCGATCAGGATGTGATGCGCGCGCGTTTCCATGGTGTCAGTCCTTGCCTTTATGGGCGGCGAAGGTGGCCGCGCGACCGCGCGGTCCGTTGAAATAAGCCTGTACCCAGGGATCGTCGGTGCGGGCGACCTCGTCGATCGGCGCGGCGGCCAGCACGCGCTTCTGCGATAGGACAGCCACGCGGTCACAGGTGGAGTAGAGCGTGTCCAGGTCGTGCGTCACCAGGAACACGGTAAGGCCCAGCGCATTGCGCAGGGTAACGATGAGGCTGTCGAACGCCGCGGCACTGATCGGATCCAGGCCGGCGGTCGGTTCGTCGAGGAAGAGGATCTCCGGATCCAGTGCGAGTGCACGGGCGAGGGCGGCGCGCTTGATCATTCCGCCGGAAAGCTCCGACGGGTACTTGCGGCCGGCATCTACCGGCAGGCCGGCCAGTGCCAGCTTCACGCCCGCGAGGCGCGTCGCATCCATACGAGGCAGGCCGGCATGCTCGATCAGGGGCAGCGCTATGTTTTCGGCCACGGTGAGTGACGAGAACAGGGCGCCGCTCTGGAACAGCACGCCGAAGCGACGCTCCACCTGGGATCGGCGTTCGTCCGAAAGGGACAACAGATTTTCGCCGAAGACACGTACCTCGCCGGCGATCGGCCGCACCAGACCGATGATCGTACGCAGCAGCACCGACTTGCCGGTGCCGGATCCACCGACGATGCCGATGATCTCGCCGCGATAGACGTCGAGGTCCAGGTTCTCGTGGACGGTCTGCGTGCCGAACCGATTGATCAGTCCGCGGACTTCGATGACCGTTTCGCGGGCCGGAGCAGCTACCGTTTGTGCGTTCACCAGCCCATCTCCATATAGAAGAGTGCGGCGAGGGCATCGAGGAGGATCACCACGAAGATCGACTGGACCACGGCCGAGGTAGTGTGTTCGCCCACCGACTGCGCGCTGCCGGACACCTTGAAGCCTTCCATGCAGCCGATCACCCCGATCATGAAGGCGAACACGGGCGCCTTGGCCATGCCGACCAGGAACTGGGTCAGGGACATGTCCTCCTGCAGCATCGACAGGAACATCGACGGGGACATCTTGAGCACCGCGAGGCAGACCACGCCACCGCCGACGATGCCGGCGATCATGGCGATGAAGGTAAGCAGGGGTAGCGAAACCAGCAGGGCGAGGACGCGCGGCAGCACGAGCAATTCGACCGGATCGAGACCGAGCGTGCGGATCGCGTCGATCTCCTCGCGCGCCTTCATCGAACCGATCTGGGCGGTGAACGCGCTGGCAGTGCGGCCGGCGAGCAGGATGGCGGTGAGCAGCACGCCGAACTCGCGAAGGAAGGCGAAGCCGATCAGGTCCACGGTAAAGATGCTGGCGCCGTAACTGGCCAGCGCCGTCGAGCCGAGGAACGCGACCACCGCACCGACCATGAAGGAGAGCAGGGCCAGGATCGGCACCGCGTCCAGTCCGGTCTGTTCAATCTGGGCGACCACCGCGGTCACCCGCCAGTGCTTCGGTCGCAGCGCGGTGCTGGCGAAACCCTGCAGGGTGATGCCGATGAAGGCCAGCAGCTTTAACGTCTGTTTCCAGAACGAGCCCATGGCCTTGCCGATGCGCTCGAGCAGGACCACGAAGCCGGCATCCCTCGGCTTCTTCACACCCTTGCAATAGGTGTCGATCGCGTCGCCGACGGTTTTCAGCAGGGCGCGCCGCGCCGGCGGCAGCGACTCGTCCTGCGATAAGGCCTGGGTGCGCTGGCTGCCGAGCAACTCGGCGATGACGAAGGCACCGGAGGTGTCCATGGCCCCCACGGCATGAAGGTCCACTTTCACGTCATTGCCCACCGTGCCAGCCAGTTCGTTGGCCCGGGCCTGCAACTCCATGTAATGAAGGAGTGTCCAGTCCCCGCTCAGCGCAAGGCGCGCACCGCCCGCATCGCGCGAGAGGATGGCCGAGCCGGGCAGGGATGGGGTCGTCATGGGCGAAGGCTAGCAGATGCCGATGCTGCGTTTGCGCTTGGCCTGACCGGCCTCGCGACCCGATAATGCGAGGCTGTTCCCGCCGACATTCCCCTGCAAGGTACGACGATGACCGACAAGACCGAACTCAACGCCTCCCACCGTGAACTCGGTGCCCGCATGGTCGACTTCGGCGGCTGGGACATGCCCATCGCCTACGGCTCGCAGATCGAAGAGCACCACTCGGTGCGCAAGGACGCCGGCATGTTCGACGTCTCGCACATGACCGTGGTCGACCTCACCGGCGAGCGCACCCGCGAGTTCCTCCGCAAGCTGGTCGCCAACAACGTCGATAAGCTCACCAAGTCGGGCAAGGCGCTCTACACCTGCATGCTCGACGAGACCGGCGGGGTGATCGACGACCTCATCGTCTACTTCCTTCGCGAGGACTTCTTCCGCCTGGTGGTCAACGCCGCGACCCGCGCGAAGGATCTGGCCTGGATCGAAAAGCAGGCGGCCGCCTTCGGCATCACCGTGCGCGAGCGTCCGGAATTCGGCATGGTCGCCGTGCAGGGGCCTAACGCCCGCGAGAAACTGATCGGCCTGCTGCCGGAGGACATCCGCGAGAAGGCCCGCAAGCTCGGCAAGTTTGCCGCTATCGAATGTGAAGGCCCGAATGGCATGCCGCTGTTCCTGGCTCGCACCGGCTACACGGGCGAAGACGGCTTCGAAGTGGTCGTGCCGAACACGCGCGTCGTCGAGCTGTGGAATCTCCTGCGCGACGCCGGCGTCGCCCCGGCCGGTCTGGGTGCGCGCGACACGCTCCGCCTGGAAGCCGGCATGAATCTTTACGGCCAGGACATGGACGAGACCGTCACCCCCTGGGAGGCCTCGCTCGCCTGGACCATCTCGCTGGACGAGGGTCGCGACTTCATCGGCCGCGAAGCGCTCGAGAAGCAGAAGGCCGACGGTGTACCGCGCGTGATGGTCGGGCTGGTCATGGACGAGAAGGGCGTTCTCCGTCACGGGCAGAAAGTTCTCGCCGCCAACGGCGAAGGCGAAATCCTTTCCGGCGGATTCGCGCCCACCCTCGGCAAGTCGGTCGCCTTCGCGCGCCTGCCCGCCGGTGACCACGGCGACGTTCGCGTCGATATCCGCGGTCGTGAAGTGCCGGTGCGCGTGGTGAAGTTCCCCTTCGTCCGCGACGGCCAGCCGATGCCCGGCATCATCGACGGYTGACCTCACACATATATATATGTATCGGTACAATTGACCGTCCATCACCCGCACCCCGTCCCGTGACATCGAGGAGCAGCCCCATGAGCGATAAAGAAATCCCCGGCGACCTGAAATTCCAGAAGACCCACGAATGGGTACGCGTCGAACAGGACGGCACGGTCACCGTCGGCATCTCCGACCATGCGCAGGGCGCGTTGGGTGATCTGGTCTACGTTGAACTGCCGGAAGTCGGTTCGAGCGTCCAGGCTGGCAACGGCGTTGCCGTCGTCGAGTCGGTCAAGGCTGCGTCGGATATCTACGCACCTGTCTCGGGTGAAATCACCGAGATCAATACCGTCCTCAGCGACAAGCCGGAAACGATCAACGAAGACGCGTTCGGTGACGGCTGGATCTTCAAGATGAAGCTTGACGACAAGTCCGAACTCGACGGTTTGTTGACGGCCGATGAGTACGCCGAGATCGCCGAGAACGACGACCACTGATCCGGTTCGGCACGTTCGATTCGCATGCCGGTCGTCCTCGACCGGCATTTTTTTGTCCGGAACGGCCCTTCGGCGAAATTTTTTTTCACCGTCAGTAGCGCTCCGTTCATCCGCGAAATCGCCCCCGACAGGCCGTGTCGGACGGCGCCTCTTTTCTCGTCGGCCGTCGCGTGTTGTCGGTTCACTGTTCGCGACGACGAACGAAAAAACATCTTTATTTAAGCTATTTGCTGAACCATTTCATTGCGTGAGTGCTTTTTATTTTGTGAGTCCATTTCATTCCGGACGTAACGGATAACCTCATGTGACTGCCCTCGATCGGTCATCGTCGGTGGGGATGCGTACCCGCAAGGTCTTCAATTCATAGCCAAAGTTTATTGACAGCGGATATGTTCAGGAATAGCTTTTGCACCAATTGACGGGGAACCCGATATGGAATTAGGAAAATTCATCAGGCCGTACGTCGAGCACGGCAACAAAGCGGGAGCGGTTCGCAAGATCACTGTGTCCATTCCGCTTCACGTGCTTCGACTGCTTTCCGATGAACGTACTCGCCGCCAGGTGAACAATTTAAGGCACGCAACGAACAGCGATTTGCTGGTTGAAGCGTTCCTTCATGCTTTTACTGGGCAACCACTGCCAACTGATGAGGAGCTGAGACGAACCATGGCCACTGCCAAGAAAGCCACTGCCAAGAAGTCCGCCGCCAAAAAGGCGTCGAAGAAATCCACCGTGAAGAAGACCGCCGCGCGCAAGTCGCCGGCAAAGAAGGCCTCGACCCGTAAGGTCGCGGTCAAGAAGGCTGCGACCCGCAAGTCGCCGGCCAAGAAGGCTGCAGTCAAGAAGGTCGCCCGCAAGGCTGCCGTCAAGAAGGTAGCCGCCAAGAAGGCGGTCAAGAAGGCCGTCAAGAAGGCTTCCGTAAAGAAGACGGCGCGCAAGGCAGCACCGCGCAAGGCCGCCGCACCGCGTAAGGCTGCTTCGAAGAAGGTTGCCGCCGCCAAGGTCGTTCGCGCGACCAAGGCTGCGAAGCCGGCTAAGGCACCGCGGGCCGCCAAGGTCGCTAAGGTCGCCAAGGCCGCCAAGTAATAAGCTTCACCTTCCAATAAGAAAGCTCGTTACGAATTATCTCCCCGCGGTGCCCAGCGCGGGGAGACACTTCGAAACCTTGACCCCGGCCCTGCCGGGGTTATTCATTTATAGGGGTGCGGTTTCTTGCCCCCGGAAAACCTCCTAGACCGCCGCGCTGGATTCACGCGGCTATTACGGTTACCTTGTCGCCACATCGCGCTGCGGGGGACGGGGGGTCCTCCGCGTCAAGCCATCAGGGGGCGCGCGCTATGCGGAGTCCGCTTTCGACCGCCATGGATAATCGTCAACGCATTCCTTCGCGCCATTTCGTGYGCGGCGCCGTCAATCCCGTGACACTTACCGTCTTCGCCATTGTTCTGGCGCTGGCAGTCGCGGCCTGGTTCCTCATTATCAAGCCGTATCGCGACGCGAATGCCGGTGTCACCCCGGCCACCGCCGCGGCGACCAAGCCAGGCGCGACACGCGATACTCCGGCCAACGTCGACGCTCTCAGCACCGACCAGCTCCTGGCCGAGGCCCGCACGGCGATGAACGAGCAGCGTCTCGTCGCGCCGGCAGGTAACAACGCCTTCGAGTTCTACATGAAGGTGCTGCAGAAGCAGCCGGGTAATCCCGTCGCCGCCGACGCCCTGCGCGAGACGTTCTCGTACGGCGCCGCCGCCACCGAGCAGACGATCAACCAGCGGGACTTCAACGAAGCCCAGCGCGAGATCGACCTGCTTGCCAAGGCCGACCCCGAGAACTACACGCTGACCATTCTGCGTTCCAAGCTGGATGCCCAGCGCAAAACGCTGGACCGTGAGCAACAGCAGGCGGTGGATGCGCAGAAGGCGCAGCAGCTGGCCCAGCAGAATGCCGCCAGCGCCGCCAAGCTGCAGGCCGAACAGCAGGCGTCGGCTGCCGCCGAGGCGCAGCGTCAGCAGGCCGCACGTGAACAGGCGGCCCGTGTCGCGCAGCAGCAGCCCGCCGCGGCTGCACCCGTCGCCGCCGCACCGCGTCCGGTCGCACGCGCCGCCACGGACGAGTCCATCAGCGACGCTGTGCTGATCCGCCAGGTCAACCCGCGCTATCCGACGGCCGCCATGCGTGCGAACCAGGAAGGTTGGGTCGATGTGGAGATGACCGTGGGTGCCGACGGCGCCGTGGGTAATGTCTCGGTGGTCGACGCACAGCCCAAGCATGTCTTCGACCGTTCGGCGATCGACGCGGTGAGCAAATGGGAATTCAAGCCGGCCACCCGAAACGGTGAGGCAATTTCCGTCACCCTCCGCCGACGATTGCAGTTCAACCTCGGCAGGTAAGAACAAACGGCTCCGCAAGGAGCCGTTTTTTTGCTGCGCTTCTGTAGGAGCCGATTCATCGGCGAATGCCGGTCGCTACGCGCCCCATGTAACCAGCGGCTTACGCCGCCTCACGCTTGTGGGTCCGTTGGGAGCCGCGAGGGGCAAGGCCCTTGGGGCCGCGGCGCGGCTCTTCGAGACGGGCCGTAGGGACCGCTCTCGCTCTGCCCGTCAACTGAGCGGCCCTCAGCTTARGCGKCCCCAAGGRCCTTGCCCCTCGCGGCACCGAASGYYGAGGYTGCGTGKSGTCGAGCRCACCRCCARCGASTTGCAGCGCCGCTCKTGTAGGAGCCGMTTCATCGGCGAACCCTCAGCGATTGATCTCGCGAACGAAGCATTGCGTCGCATCGTGCRGGCGTTCAACCGCTCGCCCAATCACCACAAGGCCTCGCTCGCAAACGCGACAGCCTGAGGGTTCGCCGCTGAAGCGGCTCCTACAGAAAGCAGCCTGGTCGTTCATCAGACATTGAGCGACGAAGCGGCGTTGCGCWTWTRCCGCACGCAACCTCAACGTCCGGTGTCGCGGTCGGGTTGGCCCTTGGGGCCGCYTAAGCTGAGGGCCGCCCAGTTTCCGTGCAAGCGATCGCGYCRCCTACGGCCCGTCTCGAAGAGCCGCGCCGCGGCCCCAAGGGTCAACCCGACCGCGACTCCCAAGAAACCACGAGCGTGAGGCGGCGAATGCCGCTGGTCACACGAGGCGCGTAGCGGCTGTCCTTTCACGTTGGAACCGCTGAGGGAAGAAGCCCTCAGGGTTTCTTTTTCTTCGTCGTCTTCGTCGACTTCGCCGGTGCTGCTTTCTTCGTGGCGGCGGCCTTCTTCGTCGTGGCGGTTTTCTTGGCAGGGGCGGCGGGTGCGGTGTGCACCGAGCCTTCCACGCCAGCCCAGTCGACGTGGTTCAGGCCGAGGAGGTCATCGAACACCATCGGCATCAGGCCGGCAGGGATCGGGCCGGCGCCGTTCCACATCGTCACCACGCCCGCGTGGTACTTCGGGAAGAAGCCGATCATCGTGCGGTAGCCGGAGACGGCGCCTGCATGGAAGATCAGGTCTTCGTTGGCGTACTTGAACACGCGCCAGCCCAGCGCGTAGTGCGCGTCGGTGACGCGGGCGTGGCGCCAGGGTAGCGAATGCACTTCGGAGGGCGTGGCGACGCCGGCCGCGTGCAGCACGTCCAGCGAGGGCGTGGGCAGTACGTCGGGGCGACCGCCCATCTGTGCCATCAGCCACTGCTCCATGTCGCGCAGGCTGGCGTTCACGCCGGCGGCGGGCGCGACGCGGTAGTAGCTGTCGTTGGGCTCGTAGGGAATCCAGTTGTGCGGACCGCCGCGGTGGGGACGCGCCCAGCTCTTGCTGGCCTCGAGGGCATCGCGGCCGTAGCTGGCGGTGGTCATGCCCAGCGGCGCGAAGATGCGACGCTCCACCTGTCGGAAGAAATAATCACCGGTGGTGGCGTAGATCACGTCGCCGATCATGCTGAAGGCAACGTTCTGGTAGCCGTAGCACGAGCCCACTTTGCACGACAGATCCACCTCGTCGAGCTTGCGCACGAGTTCCTCGTACGGCATGTCGGCTTCGAGCATGTTGTCGTAGGTGTTGCGTGGCAGGCCCAGGCGTTGGCCAAGGATGTCGCGGACCGTGGCCTGCTGTGCGGCTTCCATGTCCTTGAGCTTGAAGTACGGAATGGTGTCGATCAGCTTGGTGTCCCAGCTGAGGAAACCCTCGCGAACCAGGACAGCAGTGACGCCGGTGGCGAACGCTTTCGACAACGAGGCCAGGCGGAAGACGGTTTCCGGCGTGGCAGGTTCTTTCGTTTTCGCGTTGGCGTAGCCGATGGCGCGCTCGTAAACGACCTTGTCGTCCACGATGACCGCCGTGACGATGGCCGGTGCGGCATCGCGTGCCTCCGCCTCGTCCATCCAGCGCTTGTAGTCCTCGATCGTCTGCTTGACGCGCTCAGGCGGCAGGTGGGCGGATTCAGGATCGGCGTGCACCACCGGCGGCTTCTGCGGCGGTGGCGGCGCGGCCAGGGCGAAGGGAGCGGCGATGGCGCAGGCGATAGCGCAGGCGAGCAGGGAAGCGGAACGAAACGACATGCTTATCTCGCGGGTCGAGGCGTGGGGACACGCCGCGGGAAGGGGGACGTCAGCGCGCTGATCGTCATCAGGGGCATTGTCTTTTACTTATGGGCCGGGGACAACGTCGATTCGTCGGCCATGTGGGAGCCGATTCATCGGCGATTCCAGGGTGGAGGAGAGCATCGCCGATGAATTGGCTCCTACAGGAGCGGGGCGTGGGGGCGTGGTAGGCTTTGGCCAGCTTTCACCGGATCGAAGTCGGCCACCTGTGAATACACGTCGACCCGCCGCTATGGCCGAGGGCATGACCCTGGTCCTTTCGGTCATCGCCTTCTTCTTCGTGATGACCTCCTATTACG